>NMQN01000681.1 GCA_003575245.1 Candidatus Atribacteria bacterium 1244-E10-H5-B2
TAAAGCATCGTCATCCCTTAGATCATCAAATATCTCGGCATTTATCGCTGCAATTACATCCATCCTAAAACCACTCTTCCTCAAGGAATTTTTTAATCATTGCTCTGGATTGTTCCAAGGTTACTCCCAGCCAGGGCCGGGCAGCCATTTTTTCTGTGCCGAATTCTAAGCATTTACCATATTCTCCTATCTCTCCCCCTGTGCCTACATGCATTAAAAAGACCGGGCCCGCTTCAGTTACTATAAAGAAGATGCTGCCGTGCAATCCTCCATACCAAATAACGGGTGGCTTCCCAGGAGCACTGGCCACATGGACTTTACCCTTTCGTTTATATGCTCTTCCAGTTCCCTTTTGGGATATAACCTCTCTAATTTCTCTAACTAAAAGATGCCCCAAATCATTGAGTCGATCATTAGAAATTCTGTTTATGGCATCGGATACATCCTTGCCTTTCCAGATTAATTTAGCTTCACTCTTTCCGTTCAAATAAATCAACTACCCATATCTTATTTTTTAATAGACGAGGATCTACGTATTTAACGTCAAAAATTCTACTCGTTCCCTTTAACTTCACCCGGTGCTCTTCGGTAATATTAGGGTGTTCGGTATAAAGACGGTATGCCTTCTCTTCCCCTTAAAGAATCGATTACTCCTCCGAACTCATCGGTTTCGGTCCAGGTAATTTCCTGGCCCTCGGCTGTAACTTCTCCCGCAGTTCTTTCTATCAGAATAAATCTCTTTCGGGGTCCAATAATCCTCATCTCTAATCCTCACTAAGCTACTAATATTGGTCTTCGATTAACATACCGTTTTAGGTATCTATCGCATTCGATAATTCCACTCAAGTATTCTTCTCCTCCCCGGTCATAGGAATAGACCCGGCCCATAGATTCCTTTTCAAATTCATAATGTTCATACAGTGTCGGATCATTTTCATCCCTTGCCAAGATTATGCAGGCATTTTTAATCGCCTGGGGACACGTATAGTGACCTATAGTCCCTTTAATTTCTATATTCCTTTGACCTTTAGGAAAATAACCATTAAGAAAAAATTCCGACGGTTCCATAAGGGTTCCCGGTTCGTGGGTAATACCTAGTGCATTTCGATAAATACAGTCATCATCGTAGTCCCAGTTGGTTATAATCGATACGATATCTTCTGCTCCACTTACCTTCAACGAGGTTTTTAGTGGCTGCTCTAATTTAAAATCCCATTTTCCTTCTTCAGCAGTTTCCTCATTGCCTAGAATTCGACAGCCCCATAAATTATTAATCTGTTCGGAAACATACATAATCCCTAGATAAGCATTCTTATAATAGTCTTCAGTGGTAGTAATAGTCAGAGTGACTTTATATTCCCCCGCCGTTCCAGATATATCTGTGCCATCTAAATCTATAGTCGGAATTAAAATCTCGCTTATGGCCAGATAGTTAATCGATAGTATCTTTTGCCTGATGGAAAGGAATATTCTATCCCTCCCATTGCCATCTAAAAACTCATAAAAAGTTTTAGGATAAAAATAGTCCTTGGTTATCCGCTCCACCTGGGCTTCTACCCGATCTATAACCGCCTGCCGATCGGCCAGAGTTTCTCCTTCGCCCACATCTATAGTGTGGTTCCCTACTCCCTTATCTGTTAGGTCGATAGCCTCCCCTTTAGCTGCATTAACTGGAGAACTTGCAACCTGGATAATAGTAGTGGTATCGTCAATTCTAATCGCATAGTAAATTTTATCTGTCTCAAGTCCTCCCGGCAGGACCCCGGTGGAACTAAACCTTATCTTCGAACCAGTAGGGATATCAGGCATATCAAGGTCTTCCACTGTAATTTTATTTTCTGTAATATTTACATCTTCAGGATCAAATCCAGCAGAAGCACTGACTGGGAATCCCCAATTATCTACATCATCTTCGGTTATATAATTGCCTATAGCTTTTTCTGGCATTAGAGATCACTCGCAATCTATTTAATTCTCTTCACCCACAAACTTCTCGTATAAGTAATTTGAGATTGCCTAACTAGTTTTAGGCGGTCCCCAAATCGACCACGAAATAGTTTATCAATTTGGCATTTAATGCAACGGGAGTGGTTGCAACTCCATCATAAAAACTGTAAAAAACCCTTCACTAGCCACCAAAGATCCAACACCATCAGGTATAGATTCGGCTCCAGTAACTAAAACCACTCCATTCGCATGTAAGCCTTCAATAGTAACTTTTCCGTCCGTTCCAGTAGTAATCTGCCCAGCTGGGCCAATCCTCTCAAATGCTGTTGCAAGAATCCTGCTTATTATTTGATTTATATCAGTGTCTAAATCTCTTACTTTAGTTAAATCCATTTTTACTTCACCTCACTTAACCTATTAATCAATTCTTTCTTCTTTAATATTCTTATCAAATTCGATTCCTTTCTCTTTAGCTATTTTCTTTGAGCTTGAAGAAATTCATCTCCTCATATTCTGATAAGTCTTTAACTACACTTATAAAGGGCAGTTTGCCTGCATCCTCAGCAAGTTGAGGATCATTCGTGGGAAATATCTCATTTCGAGCGAGATAATACCTTACCCCGCCCGAAAATATATCTCGTGAATCTGCCCGGTTAATTATCTTAAATCGCATAGTTGTTCGCCTTCATTTAGCCATGAGTCACGTTTACCAAAATTACCGCTGCCTCTGGGTTTTCAACTGCTATGTCTATCTTCAGGTTGTAGAAAACATATTGGGCCTGGTCTTCCGGTGCACGCTTGCTCTCCAGGGTTAACTCCTTCTGGATGCCGATAATGAAATTGTTTTTAGGAGTCAAAATAACATCGCCACATACATTCCCACCTAATCTGCCGTCTGCGGTAGTAGTATCTACCGTTTCACTGACGGTTATGGTAGTGGTAGTGTCCGCATAGGCTACACTTACAACGGTATAAATCCCATCATTTTTTGTGCTTCCCGAGACTATTATCTTTAAACCCGCAGGAAATTCCGCTGTAAAGTCACCGGCTATATCAAAGGTTGATGCAGTAACAGCTATAATATCGTGAAGCGTTCCGGTCAATTCATAATCTTCCTGCCCGTTAAGGGTACCTTCAACCACCTCGTAGGTTATAGGCATAAGTGGCACTGATGCGATAGGTACAGTCCTGTAGGGAAGATCTGTTTCACCCAAAAGGGCTTTATCCCCTAAGATGGTTGCTCGATTAGCTAAGGCCTCGGCATAATCGTTGGGGATGATATCGTTGCAGAAGAATCTTAGGTTTTTCAGTCCCACTAATTTATACTTGGAAGGCATGACCGCTAACATCTTGGCAAACTTGAATTCCCAGTCAGTGGTTTCCCCGATTTTTTCGGCTATCTTACCAGCTTCTGCAAAATCAGCATCATGCCCGGCTAAGGTAAGAGAAGCATCCAGAATGGTTGCTGCCTTCGGGAAAACTCCCTTTTCGATAACCTGTCCGGCTAAAAGTCTATGCCTAAAACCTTTCCACAAGCTTCTGATATCCGTTTCGGCAAATCCCTCATGGGAACAGTAGGCCGCCTCATCTATCTCGTTGGCTACCTTCTTGGCTATTATCTTCATCAGATGATCGGCAAAGGCCTGTCCTTCGATACCCTCTTCCAAATCATCATCATAGATTACCACCGCACCCCGCACTTTCTGTGCATGTAGGGTAACCTTGCCATGGGCAAACTGTTTTAGGTAGTCTGAAGAAGCGAAGTTGGCTGCCGGCTTTAAAAACCTGGTCCCAGCCTTAAACCCCAGGTACCTTAAGTTCTTCTCGACCTTTTCCATCTTCACGATCCGGGCGTTGTTTTTCCAGAAGGATTGGTCCACTATGTAATCAATAAACTTATCGGCCTCTTCTGGAAGCAACTCGATATCCGGTAAAGCCTTCATGGCTTTCATAAAGTTCTTCTTATTCAGTAATGCTTTATTAGTTATCATTTTTTATCACCTCGTTTCTCTATCGTTAAAATTATTCTTCTTGTCCTATATTTGCGAAAGAAGGCCACGGGTCATCACTTTTCTTGACTCCTCCGTCTCCATCTTCTTCATCCTGACCCTCTATCTGTTTCTTGGTTCCTTTGGCTTTTTCCAAAGTCTCCAGCCTCTTGGTTAGTTCAGATAAGCTCTTATCCTTTTCTCCCAAATCCTTTCCTAGTTTTTCTATGGTCTCGGTGGCCTCTTTTATAGCGCTATCAAACTTTTCATCTCGTTCTTTTTCCTTATCGGCTCTTTCTTTTTCCTCATCAGTCTTCTTAAGGGCTTTTTTCTCTTCCTCAGAAAGAAGATTAGAAAGGATAACAATAGCCTTTTTAGTCTCGTCTCCCTTAGACAAAGCATCAGAAAGCATTTTGATAGCCTTTTTAATCGCATTCAGAGTATCCTTGGAGATTTTCTTTCCCGCTTTCTCTAAGTCTTCGTCGGATTTCTTAGCAGGGTAAGGATAGGGATAGGGATATTTGGCAGTAAATTTAGCCAAAACAGATATGGCGTCCTGTAATTCTTTGGACATATCCCCTTTAAATTTAGTAAGCACACCTATAGCATTTTTAACGGCTTTAACATCCTCAGGGGAGAGCTTCTTTAGTATCTCAAGTTGCTGTTTAGTAAAATCTTCGTCGTCTTCAGTTAAATTTTTGTATATTTTAATTAACTCTTCCATTTTTAACACCTCTTTTTCTTTTAAATTTTTAATATCAGAATCGCCTCGATCCTTATCAATCGCATTCTGCATATCTTCTTTTTTATTTTTCACAATTAAAAATTTACGTTTTATTGCCGGGATATCGACGAATTAAAGAGAGATCTCATCGATATCAATATCTTTGAGTTCTCTCATTTGCATCACCCTCTTTTTGCTTAGGCATCCGCAAAATAAAAAATAAAAAAAGCGGACGCCCAAACCTTTAAATTTCATCACAATTTAAAAGCCTAAGCGTCCGCTAAAAAAACGAACCTCATCTTCTTAAACCTGTTTTCTGAATATTAGATTTTAAAATAAAAAATGCTTTAGACTTCCAATAATTTCAGAAAGCCTAAAGCATCTACTTTAACTTCTAAACATTATTTTATTTTTTAAGTCCTATCTCATTTTCTAATTAATAATACTAAAAAAAATATCCTTTGTCAAATAACCAATTTATCTCTTGGCAAACCTTTTTCTTCAAAACCCTACTAAAATTTTACACCATCAATAATTAAGGAGAGCTAGCTCTCCCGGCCATACTAAATCCAGTCAGCTCTTTTTTCAACACTCTTTCCCATATATCTTTATTTTCCTTATCTCCCAAATAGACAGCAAGCCACCAGTCTCCTTTTACCAAAAGATTCTCTGGAGACATGCCACCTTTATGATGCCCTTCCTCCACAAAATAATTCTCTATAATTGGGATATCCCTTTTAATTCCTTTATGCATAATTTTTATAGTCTTCTTCTTAAGCATAAAGTGCTTTAAAGCTTTCCAGACTTCCGAAGGTGTAGTCCAATCCTCTTGCGAATCCGTTCTGTAACTAAAATAGACTACTCCGCCGACTATATGCTCTGCTTCATCGATCTTCTTAAAAGTGAATTTAGCTATTTCTTGCCCATCCTTAATTATCTTTTTTCTCTTTTTATCCCATTCCTTAATATCCTTTTCTGCCGGTGGTTTTGTTTTTATATACTTCTTATCTCTGGCTTCCCGATAGGCTTTCCAATACGAACTCCTAAATTTTTCCTCTCCTATCTTAGGAGGCATTAAAGTAAAATAACATTTAGTTCTGAGCGTATCTATAATTTTAGCCCCATATTTAAGTAAGGTAGTTAAATCCCACTCTCCCCATCTTTCTCCTTTCTTGAGGTTGGGGTAGCCACTATTGAATAAATATCTGAGGTCGGCCAGTAATTCTCGCCATCGCTTTAGAGGATCTTTAAGGTCATCATCTATCCCCTCTGCTTTAAATTGTTCAAGGTCAAGCTTCTCAAACTCTTCCTTAATAACTCCCTTAATCTTCCCGGCTAGACTATTCCACCATTCCTCCCAATCCTTATCACCATACTTTATTTTGCCTGCTACTACTATCCTTAATCTATCTTCCTGGCCAGTATCATATTTAGAATATAATCCTTCCATTTCGTTTAACTTATTACTTACAGCCTGAACTTTGCAATCATCTTTTGGGTCTTTCATTCTAAACACTATAAAGGCAACTCTTTCTTCATTTTTACCCTCATCGCTTGCTCTTATTTCTATTTCCGGAATAGAGTTTAAATCTTCCATCCAAGAATCCTTCAGATGTTCGTCGATTTCTATATTATTCCAAAGTTTTTTAGGGGAATCAGTTCTACCTCTTAAAGGCATATCAGGCATTTCTCCATATACGCTCAAGTAGGCTAGAGTGGGAGAATTTACCCAATTCATTCCCTGTTTTATTATTTCCTTCTCTCTTAGAATATCTCTTTCTTTTTTCCAAGCTTCTTCATCATCAAATTCGTGCTTTTGGTACCAGCTATCGGGCATATTACAAACTCCACCTACCGGCTCTTCATCTCCACATATCAAACAACGTGGATGTCCATTGGGATGGGTATACTTAGCTGCTTTAAATTCGTGAATCTCTCCCGCTAAAGGTTTCTTCTTATTTTCATTAATAACGGCTGTCTCTTTATCATATTCTTCTCTTTGCTTATTTGATAATTTCTTGTAAAACTCCTTAGCGAATTCTGCTTTTAATTCAGCCCAGATATTTGGATTTCTATTATCCCCAAATTTCTTGGCTGCTATTCCATCTTTTACTTCTTTAACAGAAATTATTTCTCCCTTGCCATCGCCACTTGTAGCCCACTCTTTAAAATGCTTTTTACAAAACCAGGCATGCCCTATCCCTTCGGCCCATAAGCATTCATAAACGGGAGGCTGATTACATTCCATACACTTTTCTCTACTATGTCTTTTTTCAATTTGGATATCCTTCTCCTGGGCAAATTCTTTTGCGAGTCTTAGGATCTCAGATGCAGCAATATCTTCTAATTCCCCAGAGTCCCGGTCCGCTTTATTATGAACAATCACATACTCTCTAAATTCCTCGGAGTCAAATTCTGGGTGTTCTTTAACAAATT
>NMQN01000616.1 GCA_003575245.1 Candidatus Atribacteria bacterium 1244-E10-H5-B2
TTAATCCGCTTATTATGATAACTGTAAATACTAAAACAAGACTGTACATGTCTTTGAACTCCCATTGGTTAGTTGGTTAGCTGGTTACTTGGTTAACTGGTTAACTAAGCTAACTAGTTAGCGGGTCAATATTAGTTCACCAGCTTTTCTAACTAAAAAATACTAAAAATACTTAAAGATACTGTTGAATTTGTTCATTAATTTTTGTTGCTTTTGGATAAGTTTTTACTTGTGATCTTAAATAAGTAATTAATTTATTAATTGACATAGATATTTTCTGTGCATGATTATAAATAGTTTCAAAATCTTCTTTGTTAATATAGTTTAGGTCTAAAGAAATGTATAGATCATTTTGTACTTCGGATATCGAAGCTCGAGATATTATTAAAAAATTTATAAATTCTTTTGTTGATCTTCTGTTAAATCCTTCAGCAATATTGGACATGATGGAAACTGAAGCTCTTCTTATTTGCGAAGTTAAACCATACAATTCTTCTTTTGGAAATCTTTTAGATAAAATATAAATCCTATTAGTAAGTTCTCTCGCTTCCTGCCAAATAGTCAGTTCTTCAAACGATCTTACAGTAGACATAAAAACTTCCTTTTAATATATTATTAATTTCTTTCTTTGTAAATTCCTAACTAATTAACCAGGTAACCAGCTAACTAACTAACTTTAAAGATTAAATCTCTCTCCCAGATAGATTTTACGGGTGATTTCGCAATTAGCTACGTGACGGGGAGTTCCTGAAGTCAGTATTTTTCCATTATGCATAATATAAGCTCTATCGGTAATTTTAAGAGTCTCCCTCACATTATGGTCGGTAACTAATATCCCTAACCCTTTTTCTTTTAGATAAGAAATTATTTCCTGAATGTCATAAACTGCAATAGGGTCAACTCCGGTAAAGGGTTCATCAAGCAACATAAAAGAAGGCGAGCTGGTTAAGGTTCGGGCTATTTCTACCCGACGCCTTTCCCCTCCGGAGAGCATATACCCTTTGTAATCAGCGAGATGATCTATTTCCAACTCCTTTAATAAAGAATAGCATCTTTCTCTCTGTTCATCTCTTTTGACTCCCAAAGACTCTAAAATTAGAAGGAGATTTTCTTCTACAGTAAGCTTGCGAAAGATTGAAGGTTCCTGGGCTAAATACCCCAAACCCATCCTGGCTCTTTGAAACATAGGTACTTTGGTAATTTCTTTACTGTTAAAAGACACTTTCCCCTTATCCGGGGCTATTAAGCCAACTATAATGTAAAAGGTAGTGGTTTTTCCTGCACCATTTGGCCCTAAAAGACCTACTACCTCGCCTTTATTAATCTCTAAGCTAATATCATCAACTACTCGTCTTTTTCGGTAAATTTTTACTAAATTTTCTGTCCTTATTCCCTGCATGATTTTCTCCCTTAATTAGTCGTTAGTGAATAGTGAATAGTCGTTAGCATTACTAGCGTATAGCGTTTAGCGTATAGGATAAATCAATAAACTAAAAACGTAAAGCGTAAAACGAAAACCCATAATTCAAAACTCAAAACTTTTTCGTATTTCAAATAAAGTATTGTTTTTGGTGTAGGGGTCGGATTTATCCGACCCGAGTTTTGCGGGCTTGATGAATCAAGCCCCTACCTTGACAGGCGAGACGCCTGTCTTACGGTTTTATGTAGACCATTAAGGGCGTATAGCACGCCCCTACTTCTTTTTATCAAACTTGAAACTTGCAATTCGAAACTTATTACTTGTCACACATTACTTATCACCTATTACTGTATTTGCTATATACTAAACTATCTTATTCTGGCTCCTGTCTTCTATTTTCTTTACTATATACTATTCACTAACGACTATTCACTAATTTGAACTGCAGTAAAGAGAAGCTCGGCAAAAGCTACCAGATTATCCTCCACATAGGCTTCTGCTTTG
>NMQN01000169.1 GCA_003575245.1 Candidatus Atribacteria bacterium 1244-E10-H5-B2
AGCAATTTATATTGGTGATGCACCGGTTGTCTCTATCCCGATTGCAATCTGCTTATTTTTTATGATGTATCCGATTATGGTAAAGATTGACTTTGGAGAAGTGTTAAAAGCAGGAAAATCTATTAAACCAGTTGGACTGACTTTATTTGCTAACTGGGCAATAAAACCTTTTACCATGTATGCTATATCTATCTTTTTTTTAGGCTTTCTTTTTAAAAATTTTATTGGGGGTGAGGCAATAGATTTAGTAAAACTTCCACCCGGAGCAGATTGGGCAGTGGGAACAATTCATGGGGCTGGAACTGTAGTGATAAACAATGGGATGAAATTGCTCGAAATTCCTCTGTGGAGAAGTTTTCTGGCCGGAACTATCTTATTAGGCATTGCTCCCTGTACAGCAATGGTCTTAGTTTGGGGTTTCTTAGCGAAAGGTAACGATGGACACACATTGGTTATGGTAGCAATAAATTCTCTAACCATGCTCTTTCTTTATGGGCCACTTGGCGGATTTTTGCTTGGCGTAGGAAGATTACCTGTCCCCTGGCAAGCACTATTACTTTCTATAAGCATTTATGTTGCCCTGCCCTTAGTGGCAGGTTATTTATCCAGAAAATGGATAATAAAGGCAAAGGGCGAAAAATGGTTTAAAGAGAATTTTTTACATTTGCTTACCCCGTTATCAATTATTGCCCTTTTATTTACTCTAATCTTACTTTTTTCCTTTAAAGGTGAGATTATTTTAACCAAACCTTTAACTATACTATGGATAGCTATTCCACTTTTTATTCAAACCAACCTTATTTTTTTCCTTACCTATGGATTAGCAAAACTATTGAAACTTAATTATGAAGACGCTGCTCCTTCTGCGCTGATAGGAGCAAGTAATCATTTCGAGGTAGCCATAGCAACCGCTATAATGGTTTTTGGTATATCATCTGGTGCTGCCTTGGCAACAGTAGTAGGAGTTTTAATCGAAGTCCCGGTAATGTTAATGCTTGTTTCGGTTTGTAAAAGAACGCGCCATTTCTTTGAAATTAAACCTTAACATATTCTAGAAAAGTAGATGGAACAATAAAAATAACGATAATAAAGCTATTATGGTCGGGGCGAGAGGATTTGAACCTCCGACCTCTTGGTCCCGAACCAAGCGCGCTTACCAAACTGCGCTACGCCCCGAAAGATATAAGACATACTGTTACTATTCTATAATATTAAATTATATCATAACCATCTATTTGGGGCTACTAATTTATTCGTATTGGGTATCGCGTTAAGAAAGAGAAAGAAAATAAATTAAGGATAATTAGAGAAAAGACTAGAGCATAACTTTTCGTCTAAGCACCCCGCTAAAGTTTACAGTAAATTTTCATTTTGTTTTTATTTAGTATAGTTATTTTATTTGATTATTAATTTTAATTTGCTGGCAATGAAGGAAGCAGTAATTATTTTACAAATATCACCGGGTAAAAAAGGTAACATCCCTACCATTAGAGCTTTCTTTGCTCCTATGCCTGTAACTAAAGATAGTTGAGTTGTACCGGTTATATAAATAATTACCATTCCAGATAAACCGGCCAAGAAATAATAAAAAAAATTCTTTTCTTTTTTTGCTTCTATTATCTTACCAATAACATAAGCGGAAATTATAAATCCAAATAAAAATCCCCCAGTTGGTCCAAATAAAATACCTATACCAGCTTTAAAACCGGCAAAAACTGGTAGGCCTATAACTCCCAACATTACATAAATTATCTGGCTTGATGCTCCCATAACACTTCCCAGGGTCATAGCAGCCAAAAGAGTAAATAAAGTCTGTAAAGTTAGGGGGACAGGATAAAGGGGAATGGAAATAAATGCACCCACTGCAGTTAAAGCAGCAAATAAAGAGATTAAAGTCATCTGACGAATATTTATTTTTAACACT
>NMQN01000639.1 GCA_003575245.1 Candidatus Atribacteria bacterium 1244-E10-H5-B2
CAGAAATTTATCGAATCTATCTCCTTATACCGTACATTTACAAAAGATATTGAGGGAGTTGTATTTAATTATAGTAAAATCAAAAATGATTTTTATTTTGGTTTTTCCAAAAAGGACAATATATTTATTGCCTCCCCTGAAAAAGCCTTTATCGATTCCCTTTATTTAAACTATTTGGGAAAATATAACTTAGACCTTAGTTCGCTAAATTTGGAAAAAATTGACAGAAAGGGTTGTGAAAATATATTAAAGAAATATCCTCCCAAATTTAAAATATATTACAAGAGGTATATGAAATGAATGATCTGATACAGCAAGAAATTTTTGAAATAGAAGTGTTAACCTGGCTTAAAAACAAGGGATTTCTCCGCAATATGATCTTTGGCGGGGGGACAATGCTGAGGCTCTGTTATGACCTAAAAAGATATTCAGTTGATTTGGATTTTTGGACATACCGGGTTGATAAGATAGATCAGTTTTTTATAAATTTAAAAGACTCTTTAGAAATAGATTATAATTTAACTGATGCACAAAATAAATATTATACCCTGTTATTCGAAATTAAAAAGACACCATATCCCCGAAAATTAAAAATTGAGATAAGAAAAGAAAACAAAGAAAGTGATTTTCAGGAAACAATTGCTTATTGCCTATATTCTAACCAGCAGGTATTGCTTAAATCTTTCACCTTAGAGCAAATGATGAAAAATAAGATAAGAGCCCTTTTAGACAGAAAAGAGATAAGAGATGTATTTGATATAGAATTTTTAACCAGAAAGAGCGTTAACATTTCAGCAAATTATGAAGAATTAAAAAAGATTAGAGAAATTATCAAAGGATTTAAAAAAAGAGATTACTACGTAACCTTAGGTTCTCTTTTGGCTGATGATATCAGAGAATATTATAAGAAAGATAATTTTAGATATTTATTGGGCATTATCGATGAGTGTCTTTCTTATAAATAAAATTCTGTTTTTCTTTGTTTTTGAAGATCCCAGCGTCTTGGGCATCTCCTGGTAAACAGGTTCGAGAAAATTCCAGAGTTATTTTTTAATCTTTTGGTGTTTTTACAAATAGAAGAGGAAATACAATATCGCTTACACAGCAGGGTAACCAAACAGAGAGAAATAAAAAAATAAAAATACCAATATAAGTAAACCAATTCAAAGTTTGCCCCAAAGCCATAATAATATGGAAGAGCGAAGCCCAGGTACTGAGGAGAACATGACCAAAATGAGGGAACTTTGTAGAGGGCTTTAAATAAGCTATTCCAATACCGAATAAAGCTAAAGGATTGACTAGCCACCATTTTTCAATAAAACCCAAATGAATTTCTCGATGGGGTAGATCGAGCAAAATTTCACCCAGATAGGGGATTACCGAATCACTTAATGTAGCTATTCCGACAGAGCCCACATAACCGACGAAGATTAAAACTCCCAGGTTGCATTTTTTCTTACCCGTTTCGCATTTATAAAAATTATACATAGAGGCAGTAACCAATGCGCTTAAAAAAACATGGAGAGGGTGAAAGGTATAAAAAAGATTATAGGAAAGTTTGGAGGGCAATTTTTGAAAAAATATTATCAGAATTATTCCGGTAGCGGCCCCGATAGCAGTAAAAGGAATATGTTCTTTTAATTCTTTAAGGATTTCTTTATACATTTCTTTCCCCTATTCCTTAAGCCAAAAAGTTTTTTGGGCGAGTAGAGCACAAGGGTAATAATTGTTTAATTAGATTATAGTAATATGTTATACTTATAAAAGTAGAGAAGTCAATAAAACTTCCCAATAATCTATAATTTTTGTAATAAAAGTTAAATAACCGAAGAAGAAAAGAGGAAACAGAGATTGAAGATTGGATGCCATGTTTCTATCGCGGGAGGAATAGATAATTCTGTTGTTCGGGCTGGGGAATT
>NMQN01000711.1 GCA_003575245.1 Candidatus Atribacteria bacterium 1244-E10-H5-B2
ACCGAAGAAGAAAAGAGGAAACAGAGATTGAAGATTGGATGCCATGTTTCTATCGCGGGAGGAATAGATAATTCTGTTGTTCGGGCTGGGGAATTAGGCTGTAATACTATGCAGATATTTTCTAAGAATGCATCTACCTGGCGGGAGAAGATTTTAAAAAAGGACGAAGTAGAAAGTTTTAGAGAGAATTTAAAAAATTCTAATGTTAACCCCGTTTTTATTCACACCTCTTATCTCATTAATTTGGCTTCTCCCTCAGATGAACTTTATTTCAAATCGATTAATGCTTTTTTAGAAGAGATGAAAAGAGCAGACTCTTTATTACCTGACCCTTATCTAATTATTCATCCGGGGGCTCATACCGGAGCAGGAGAAGAATATGGAATTCAGAGGATAATCAGAGCTCTTAATATTATTTTAGAAAAAAGTGCAGATTTAAATTTAAAGACGATGATATTATTAGAAAATACTGCTGGTTCGGGTACGCATTTGGGTTATACTTTTTGCCAGTTAAAGAGGATGGTAGAAGAGGCGAAAGATAGAAAGAAGATAGGAATATGTTTTGATACCTGTCATGCCTTTGCAGCAGGGTATGACCTTTCGCATCAAGAAGGTGTTGAACAGACTTTGGAGGAGATTGATAAATATTTGAGCTTAGATCAATTAAAGGTGATACACCTTAATGATTCAAAATTTCCTTTGGGTTCACGAAAAGATAGGCATATGCATATCGGTAAGGGATATATAGGATTGGAAGGTTTTAAGGTGTTAGTGAATCACAAATATCTAAAAGACCTGCCTTTTATTCTGGAAACTCCCAAGCATGACGAAAAAGATGATCTAAAAAATATTAATTTAGTAAAGAGTTTAGTTTTAAATTAATACGATAAAAATATATGACAGAGGACCGTTGTCCCCTGTCACACTGGTGCGAATGTGAGGTTTGAGTGGATGCCGGTAGAAAGAATCTTGAATGAATTAAAAAAATATAATAAGGTAGGTTCCCGCTTTACTGCCTGGAAGCATATTACGGCTAAATCTGGAATTTATGAGGAATTCCCGGAGTGGACAGAGGATAAACTGGTAAGGATTTTAAAAGAGAAAGGCATCAGTAAACTTTATTCTCATCAGGCTTTTGCTTTAGAATCTATAAAAAACAAGAAGAATGTAGTAGTAGTTACACCTACTGCCTCAGGCAAGACTCTCTGTTATAATCTACCGGTATTGGATTCTATCTTAAAAGATGAAAATAGTCGGGCACTTTATCTGTTTCCCACTAAAGCTTTATCTCAAGACCAATTGACTGAATTGTATCAATTAATATCGGCCTTAGATGAGGGAATTAAAACTTATACTTATGATGGAGATACTCCTTCTTCAGCTCGGCAGGCTATCCGCAAGAAAGGGCATATTGTGGTCACAAATCCGGATATGCTGCATTTAGGGATATTACCTCATCACACCAAATGGATGGATTTTTTTGGAAATTTGAAATATGTGGTAATCGATGAGATTCACATTTATCGGGGGGTATTCGGAAGCCATCTGGCAAATGTAATCAGGAGGTTGAAGAGAATCTGTCGATTTTATGGTTCGAGCCCTCAATTTATCTGTTGCTCGGCTACTATCGCTAATCCTCGAGAACTTTCTCAGAAGATTGTAGGAGAAGAATTTATTTTAGTCGATAATAATGGCGCCCCACGAGGCGAGAAATATTTTTTATTTTATAATCCCCCGGTAATTAACAAAGAATTAGGAATCAGGAAAAGTTTAATTAAAGAAGTAGCCCGTTTTGTCGCCTATTTTTTAAATTATGATATTCAAACTATAATCTTTGCGCGGAGCCGTCTGACTACCGAAGTCCTGACCAGTTATTTAAAAGATTTTTTAGCTAAAACGGGGAGGTCCAAGGATAT
>NMQN01000814.1 GCA_003575245.1 Candidatus Atribacteria bacterium 1244-E10-H5-B2
CCTGGGAAAAGACATTAATAATCTCATTATTAAAAAATTCCAATTCTTCTTTAAAAATTGTTATTTCTTCTTTCCCCTTTCCGATAAACCCCCCAGAATAGCAGGTATCAAGAAAGACCACTTTGGTACCCGGGATGGCGCTTAAGGCATTTTCTAATTCATCTACACTGATTAATGAGAATATTGAAGTAGAATCAGCTGGACAAAGATAAGAAGTACCTTCCCATCTGTATCCGTGTCCAGCATAATAGAAATAAGATATATCATCATTGTCTGCACCAGAGAAAGTAGAGGCAATTCTCTGTAAAATATTTGATTTCGTTGCCTGCCAGTCTTTCAGATATGATATAGTAGAAAACCCAGTATTTGATAATCCGAATTTACAATAACCGAGAGTATAATACATTCTATTTACATCATAAGGCGGACCGGGAAGGTCGGTATTCCCATAAATGTCGGGGAAGTAGATATAATCCCCAACTCCTATAAGTAAAGCACGGTATACTACTTCATTATCAACAGGTATGGGAATTATCCCTTTTCCACATCCAGTTAAAAATATTAAAATTATACTTAATAGAATAGCTTTTTTCATTTAATTTTATCCTTTGGCTTTTCATTATACCCTTTCTCTACGACATTCATGTTATAGTCATAGACGGTATAACTTATCCAATTCTTTCTAGTCCTATAATACCAATCCATAACTATATATCTAAATTCGTTTAATTGGACATAATAATACTTTGTCTTATTTGAGTAACTATATTGACCATCCTCTACAAATACACCTAACGCATGGCCTTTGACGATAAAATCTTCTTTAATCCATATCCCTATCTGGTAGAC
Source organism: Candidatus Atribacteria bacterium 1244-E10-H5-B2 (assembly GCA_003575245.1). The sequence continues at coordinate 850 of NMQN01000814.1, forward strand.
CTCATAACCGTGTAGATGGGCAACGAATATAGCAAATGTACTGTAATCATTACAATCTCCTGCCTTACTTTTAGTATTTGCTAACCAAGTTTGGTAAGGACTCCACAGACGCCGATTTATTCTAAACTCAAAATTATCTTCCATATATTCACAAATCTTCCTTGGAGTATCCAAACTATTTATCACCTCAAGAAACTCCTCATCATCAGGTAATACAAAATTGTTTAGATTATAAAATCCACAGCCAGTTAAGAATACCAAAAGTACAGTCAATAGAATAATCTTTTTCACTTTATCCCTCCCAAATTAGTCAATTGTTATCTACATCTTCCACAATATCATCCCAGTAATCATAGACAATATATCTTGTCCAGACTTTATCCCTTATATCACAGACATCATCTACGATTTCTCTAAAGGTATTAAATCCGTAATCATAGTTTCTATTATCAGTAATCGAAAGCCAAATATCCTCATCATAGACTGCCACATAATGGCTATAAGAGCTACCATCAAATATCTTTATCTGCCAGGTTGTATAACCGTGATAATCGGCTACAAAAACCCCAAAAGCACTGAAATCATCGCAATCACCTTTCTTGGTTTTCCATAATTCATAAGGGCTAAGTGTATAAAAATCGTGTATTTCATAAGTAAAGTTCTCTAACATATAATTACCGATTTTTTCTGGAGTATGCAGTTCCGATATACAAGCAATAAATTCATCGTTATCATCAGGTGTAGTTCCGCAACCCGATAAAAACATTGCCAGTATTAAAAATAATATTACAAAAAAATACTTCCTTCTCATTTCTTTTTAATCCTCCTTTTTACCAAATTTTTTTAATCAATTTTCTACCGATAATCTTATTCTTTACTCTTCTTACTATTTTCTTAGGATCTCCACTTTTTAACTTTCCTATATCGTTTGCTATCCGAGCAAATTTGTAAAGAAAACTGACTAACTTCATTTTTTAGTCTCCTCTCAGAATCTCGAGCAACTGTTTCCTACCCTCTGGTAGCCATCCCTTCATACGGGTTCTTTTTCTCTTTTGGAATTGGT
>NMQN01000034.1 GCA_003575245.1 Candidatus Atribacteria bacterium 1244-E10-H5-B2
AATATCCTGGTATCTTTTTACCTCTAGTAATTATTTTCATACTTTTACCTCCCCCTCTTTAATTTAACTTATCTTATAGGACGTTAGTTACTTTTCCACTACTCTGTATCTGTCCACATACCTAATCTGCTTTTTATCATCGTACCCTTTTCGGTTACGTTCTCCGAAGACCAATATTTTTAATCTATCATTAGGCATCTCCTTTAGTATGATACAATCCATATAATAATCGTATCTGCTTTTCTCATTGAATGCATGGCTACAACTTAATTTATGGGTTGCGTCTTTGCTCCTCAGTGAATCTATGTATGCTTTCGATATTATACTTTTTATCCCCATTCCCATTACCTTTCACCCCCTATTCCAATTTAACTTATCTTATAGGACGTTGCATCCGTCCCCCCATAAATCCCAACCTTTATAGCTTTCATCCTCAAAAGTTCGGACAAGTCGGTAAAATGATTGTAGTTATATTTCTTTCCCCCCTAGCTTGCCTAACTTGGCAAGATTCGGACCTGTTTCCGTAGAATATTTCTAAATATCAATAACCTTGCCTGCTAACAACCTAGCTAATATCTTTTTGTCTTCTGATAAGAATATTGATTCATCTTCAAAAAAATTGCCATCTGCGCCAGTATAACGTAGTTTCAGGGCACGACTATATTTTTTATTACGTACCAAAACTAATATTTTCTGATTTTTAACTATTACATAACCGTGTGTTTGCATTTAATCCTCCCTCTATTAATTTCATTATGCCAGAACACCACAAAGTAGGCAAAATTATACTTTTACAAATATTTATATTCTCTTAATAAGTACCAAAATAAAGTCGCACTCAACATCAGTCGACCAGATTAATTAAATCCCCTTTTCTATAAACTTATTTAACCTAATCCCCTCATCTCTCTCTTTCTCTTGCACTTGTCCTAAAAGTTCATAGTCGATATTTTTTATTATACAATCCTCTACAATCTTCCTGAGTACATCTGGTGGTAGTGAATCAAGTTCTACCACCATATCAGAACCATAGATACTAACGAATTTATTATAATTAGGATCGCTTTCTTTACCGGGGTCAGAAGGCAATTTGTATTTTTCTATCTGTCTTTCTGTTAAAGCAATCCTTTCATAATTAATGAACATGCCAAAATCCTCAAGCCTCTTTCTAATAGAATTATAAATAGATAATCCCGAAGGGTCGAAATCACCGCAATAATATAGATAACATTCCTTATCGTCTTTGGCTTTGTATCTCTCAGAGGCTTCATATATTGCAGTTCTACTTAATTGTCCTCTAGCTACCATTAAGGAAATATCGTAAGGGTAAGTTATTTCAGTTAATACACTTCTCAAAGCATCTTTTTCTGTCCATATCTCTAAATATTTGGGTTGGTTCTGCCACTTGTCTTTATTGTAAGACCTTTTAACTGTTTCCATAAATCCATTGAGATCAAGCCAAGCACTAGGTTTATCTATTTCCCTTAACCTATCAGAAAAACCTTCTTCTGGTAATATCCCCTCATCTCTACCCTTTACGCAAATCCGGGACAGTTTTTTATAATATCTCTGCTCATTAGGAATAATCTGCTTAGCGACCAGCTGATAATATATTTGTCTAAGCGTTAGAGCAAAATCATAGCTATCTATTATTTTTTGGACTTGTGCCAAGAGTTCTAAAGATTGCTTTTGCATTTGTCTTTGCCTCCCTTCATAAATTAGCTTTCTCCAGGCCGTTGGCTATATCATCCTTTGACACATAGGTGTAGATAATGGTACTCATCAAGTTTTTATGCCTCATAGCATTCTGGGTCAGTTTCAAATCCCTGGTAGCTCTTAAATATTCGGTGGCAAAGCTGTGCCTCAAGATGTGAGGATAAACCTGCTTCTTGATCTCTGCTTCCTCCCCGTG
>NMQN01000150.1 GCA_003575245.1 Candidatus Atribacteria bacterium 1244-E10-H5-B2
TAGAGAGACTGCTACTACTTTTCCACCATATTGAACAAATTTTTTGCAGGTATATTGGGCAACATTACCAGCACCTTGAATAGAAGCGGTAGCATCTTTAAAATCGATACCCAACCTCTTTAGTGCTTCTCGAATACAGTAAACCGTGCCGTAACCAGTAGCCTCTGTTCTACCCAGTGAACCACCTACTCCCACTGCCTTACCAGTAACAAAGCCGGGTTTTCTATTTCTATTAATAGTATCATACTCATCCATAATCCAGAGCATATCCTGAGGATTAGTACCTACGTCCGGAGCAGGAACATCTATTTCCGGGCCTACAAAATCATACACTTTCCTAACCCAACCTCGGCACAACCTTTCAGTCTCTCTATCAGATAATTTTCTTGGATCTACGATTATTCCACCTTTACCTCCACCTAAAGGAATATCTACTGCTGCACATTTCCAGGCCATCATCATAGCTAATTGCCTGACCATATCAAAAGTCTCATCTTCTGCAAAACGAAGACCACCTTTTGCTGGTCCCCGTGCGGTAGAATGTTGAACTCTAAAACCGGTAAATGTCTTGGTGGTTCCATTATCCATACCTATCGGAATGCTAAATTGTATAGCCCTTTCTGGCTCCCTCATAAATTCCCGCAAAGCAGGATCAAGATTAAGTGATTCTGCATTATGATCAAATTGAGCTTGCACTAATTCAAAAGGGTTCATTTCTTTAGACATTTTTAAAAGTCCTCCTAAATAATTTTTTTAATATTTTAATTTAACTAATCTTAAAAATTATCAATTTTCTACTCGCCACTTACCTCCCTTTTTTAAAACAATTCATATTATTTATTTTATATGTATATTAATTATTAAAACTATCATTAAGATTTTAATAATTTTAATGCATCGAACCTCTAAATATAATTAAACTGAAAATTTAAAATCTTTTTCTCAAGCTTTTACCCGAAGATAAGAATTCATTAATTGCTCGAGCTGCTACCTTTCCATCTCCTACTGCGGAGATTACTGTAGCTGAACCCCTAACAATATCTCCTCCGGCGAATACTCCTTCTTTGGTAGTAGTTTTGGTGTTATCATCTATAATGAAATAACCCCACTGGTTAATCTCAACTCCGGTGGCGCTTCGAGCTACAATAGGATTAGCTGAAGTGCCAATGGCATCAATGACCATATCTACTTCAATTACAAAATTAGAACTAGGAATGGGTATAGGTCTTCTTCGACCTGAATCATCCGGTTCACCTAATTTCATCTTAATACACTCCATTCCAATAACATTACCTTTATCATCACCCAACACTTTGATGGGGAGGGTAAGAAAATTAAAGATAATCCCCTCTTCTTCAGCATGATGAACTTCCTCTGTTCGAGCAGGGACTTCTTTTCGCGACCTGCGATAGACGATGTAAGATTTTTCGGCTCCTAACCTTAAAGCTGTACGTGCTGAATCCATAGCTACATTTCCTGCTCCAATAGTAGCTGCTCTTTTTCCTATCTTAATTGGGGTATCATACTCCGGAAAGAGATAGGCTTTCATCAGATTAGCTCGAGTGAGGAATTCATTTGCTGAATAAACATCATTTAAGTTCTCTCCGGGGATATTCATAAAACGGGGAGCTCCTGCTCCGTTGGCCAAAAAGATGGCATCAAATTTTTGTGTTAGTTCATCCACGCTCTTAGTGGTACCTACTACAAAATTGGTTATTACTTTCGCCCCTAATTTTTCAATTTCTTTTACTTCGTATTCCACTATCGATTTAGGGAGTCGAAATTCAGGAATACCGTAGACCAAGACTCCCCCGGGTTGATGCAAAGCTTCAAAGATAGTGACTTCATAACCTAATTTAGCTAAATCAGCAGCACAGGTAAGTCCGGCAGGGCCAGAACCCACTACGGCTACTTTTTGTTCTTTTTTACTAATCATTGGTAACTTTCCATGAATTTTATTTTCTCGAGCCCAATCAGCAACAAATCGTTCTAATCGACCGATAGCTATCGGTTTTCCCTGTTTTTCTAAAATACAAACCTGCTGACACTGTTCTTCCTGAGGACATACTCTTCCGGTCAAAGCCGGAAGGTCATCAGTTTTTAATATTTCCAGATAAGCACCGGCAAAATCTTCCTCAACAATCTTTTCGATAAATTTAGGGATATTAATCTCCGCTGGACAGCCTGGAACACATTTAGGATTTTTACACTGCAGACATCTTTGAGCCTCATAAATGGCTTGTTCTTGGGTATAGCCCAAAGGTACTTCTTTAAAATTATAAATTCTCTCTTTGGGTTCTTGTTCGGGCATAGGAATCTGCTCTCTTTTTATCCTTTCTTTGGGTGGTATCATTTTGGCCATTAATTTGTCCCCCTTCCGCAGCTACATACATGAGTATGTTCGTGGTAGAGATCCCAGGATTTTTTCTCCGAGTCTTTATAGCGGGAAAGACGATTCATAAATTCTGCCCAATCTACCAATTGGCCATTAAATTCCGGTCCATCGGTACAGACAAATTTAGTCTCTCCTCCGATGGTAACTCTACAGGAACCACACATTCCGGTACCATCTACCATAATAGAATTCAAGCTAACTATGGTCTCTACCTGATAAGGTTTGGTGGTTTCACAGGTCACCTTCATCATAATAGCCGGACCGATAGTCCATACCTTCTTAATTAATTTATCCTTATCTAAGAGCTCTTTTAAAACTTGAGTGACAAAACCCTCTCGTCCATAACTACCATCATCAGTGGTAACAATCAGTTCTGAGGAGGCTTTTCTTATATCCTCTTCCATAATAATCAGTTCTTTATTACGGGCTCCAATAATTGAAATAACTTCGTTCCCAGCTTCTTTTAGGGCACGGGTAATTGGATGGATGCAGGCGATCCCGGTACCTCCGCCTACGGTTATTACTTTTCCGTAATTTTTAATCTCTGTCTTTTTACCCAAAGGTCCGATAAAGGAGAATAATTTATCTCCTTCTTCTAAGGCGGAAAGTTCTTCACTGGTCTTGCCCACTATCTGAAAGACAATACAAATTAATCCTCTTTCTCGGTTAAAATCAGCTACTGTTAGAGGAATTCGTTCTCCTTTTTCTGTAATCATTAAAATGATAAATTGACCGGGCTGGACTGAGGAAGCCACTTCAGGGGCTTCTATCCACATTGAATAAATAGCATCATTTAGTTTTTCTTTTTTTATTATTTTATACATTTTATATTTATTAATCCTTTCTTAGAGTTTTTCTATTATTTCCATTGTATCCTTTGCAATCATCCATTCTTCATTTGTTGGAATGACCATTACTTTTACTTTTGAACCATCTTCACTAATAATCACTTCCTTGCAACTACTATTATTTTTTTCAGGATCGATTTTTATTCCTAAAAATTCTAATCCTTCACAAGCTCCCTTTCTTGCTTTCCATGCATTTTCTCCAATACCAGCAGTAAAGACAACCACATCTACTCCACCCATGGCGGCTGCATAAGCTCCGATATATTTTTTTATCCCGTAATCTAATATAGACAATGCTCTAATCGCTCTTTTATCACCTTGTTTTGCTTTTTTTCCTAAATCTCTGTTATCACTGGAAATCCCTTCAGATAGACCCAATAATCCACTTTCTTTATAGATAATTTTATTAATTTCCTCTACAGAAAGTTTTTCTTTATCCATTAAAAAAGGAATCACTGCAGGGTCAACATCTCCGCAACGAGTCCCCATAACTATACCGGCAACTGTCCCAAATCCCAAGCTCGTATCAATTGAAATTCCATTTTTTACAGCAGTAATACTTGAACCATTACCCAAGTGGCAGGTAATTATTTTAAGCTCTTCCAAGGGTTTTTCTAAAATATCAGCTGCTTTTTGAGCTACATATTTGTGAGAAGTTCCATGGAACCCATATCTTCTCACTTTATACTTCTTGTAATATTTATAAGGAATGCCATAGAGATAAGCGCATTCCGGAATAGTCTGATGAAAAGCAGTATCAAATACTCCCACTTGGGGTACCCCGGGCATTAACTCTTTACAGACTTCTATCCCTAAAATATTAGGCGGATTGTGTAGAGGAGCAAGTTCGATGCATTCTTTTAAGGCGTCCATAACTTCGTTTGCAAGTAAAACTGAGCCGGAAAATTTTTCCCCAGCATGAACTACTCTATGCCCTACTGCTGATATCTCTGACACATCTTTAATCACTCCGTATTCCGGGTGAAGCAGGGCATCCATTGCTAACTTAATTCCTATCTTATGATTGAGAATATCCTGATGGGTTATAACCGGTTCCCTACCAGAAGAATAATGATTAATAATTGAATTAGGAATTCCAATCCTCTCCACTAACCCCTTAGCTAGCACGGACTCATTAGTCATATCAAATAACTGATATTTTATAGATGAACTGCCGCTATTTACCACTAAAACTTTCATTTTATCCTTAATCTCCTTTTTCACAAATTTACATTTTTCTTTTATACGCCTTGGTTTTTGGACCTTATATGCCGGGAAGGTTTTCTCATGGAACTTTTTCTATAAAGAGAGTAGCCTATTATCTCTATCTTACTGATGCGGGAATATTCGGGACTCCCTTAGGTGTTTCTGCGAGTTTTGTCTACCTCTTTATTTTATTTGGAGCTATATTAAACAAGACTGGGGCAGGTAAATTTTTTATTGATTTTGCAACTGCCTTAACCGGATATACCAGAGGCGGGCCGGCTAAAGCGGCGGTAGTTTCCAGCGGTATGATGGGGACTGTATCAGGCAGTTCTACAGCCAATACAGTTACTACCGGTAGTTTTACTATACCTTTGATGAAAAGCATTGGTTATAGTTCAGTCTTCGCAGGAGCGGTTGAACCGGTTGCTTCTACTGGTGGCCAGATAATGCCGCCTATTATGGGGGCTGCTGCCTTTATCATGGCTGAATTTTTAGGAGTTCCTTATATTGAAATTGCTAAGGCAGCGATCTTCCCTGCTATGTTTTATTACTTTGCCCTATTTATGGCCGTAGATTTTAAGGCCGCAAAAATTGGTTTACGCGGCCTTTCTAGAGCTCAATTACCCAATCTATTAAAAACTTTAAAAACAGGATGGATTTTATTAGCCCCTATCTTTGCTTTAATTTATTTATTGGTTCAAGGGTATTCCCCACAAAAATCAGTAGTACTCAGTATTGTAGTATTAATTATAGTTAGTATGTTTAGTAAAAAGACCAGACTAACCCCGAAGAAATTTTTAGAAGCTATAACTGAAGCAGGTGTTTCTGCTACTACGGTAGCGGTAGCTTGTGCCGCAGCAGGAATAATTGTAGGAATTACTACTATGTCCGGATTGGGACTAAAATTTACCGGAATTGTATTCGAAGTTTCGAGGGGGATTTTGCCTATCGCCTTAATTTTAGCTTCTTTAGCTTCTCTGGTCTTGGGAATGGGCATACCTACTACTGCTAACTACATTATAATGGCTACTTTGATTGCCCCGGCTTTAATCAGATTAATGGCCGAAGGTACTCATCTTATCCTACCTCATATGTTTGTTTTTTATTATGGTATATTGGCTGATATTACTCCACCGGTAATGTTGGCGGTATTTGCCGGAGCAGCAATAGCCAAAGCTCCGGCAATGAAAGTAGGAATAGAATCTACTAAATTAGCTATTCCAGGATATACATTGCCTTTCATGTTTATATTTCACCCTGAACTGATTTCCTGGAATTTTACTCCGGATTTGAATTTGCTTAAATTAGGATTTTTCTTATTATTGGCAGCAGCAATGTCTATCGGTATAGCAGGAGGTATGCAGGGTTACCTGATTAGGGAGACTAAATTTTATGAAAGGGTGATGCTCTTAGCAGGTTCTTTTATGATAATCCCGGCAAACTATATAATAAATTTAGCAGGACTTGCCTTAATAGGGGCAACTTTAGTATCCCAGATTTTATTTAAACAACAAAAAGCGGTAGTTTTGGAAGAATAGCTGAATAAAAAGCGTGTCTCGTATCTCGTGAATCGTATCTCGTAAAAAAATAGTCGTTATTAGTGAATAGTGAAATAGTATTTAGTAAAGAAAATAGAAGTCAGAATTCAGGATTCAGGATTCAGAATAAGAAACTAAAAGAAGAGGTGATAAAAAACAAATAAGTAGCAAAAATGATAAGTAATTTGCAAAAGTTCGATTTCTCGAACCTGTTAGGAAAATTACTAAGATAAAACGGAGCAGATAAATCCGCCCCTCACATTAAATTCTACATAACATGCTTTCATTTTTATACCGGCAATGCGTAAATACATAATACTCGATACGAATTATTATACACTAAACGCTACCCGCTATACGCTATACACTCTAATTAAATAATAACAACCATTCACTATTTTATATTCTAGCTTCTGTTTTCTGCATCCCATCTTTTCTTTCCTAACTATTCAATTGGTAAATTGGTAAATTGGTCAATCGGGCAATTATTATTTTTTTCTAAAAACCTATTGATTTTTTAAAAATATATGCTATTCTTAATAAAGACCAATCCATTAGTCCATTAGTCCAATAATCTACAATAATAAATTAAAAGGAAAACTCGTTTATGAAAATTGAGATTGATAAGAAAAGCGGAATTCCTTTATATCTTCAGATAAAACACCAGATTAAGAAATTATTAGAAAATGGTAATTTGAAAGAAGGGGAACAACTACCAACCGAAAGAGATTTATCAGAAAGCTTGCAAGTTAGCAGAAATACAGTAAGTATGGCCTACAAAGAATTAGTATTGGAAAATATAATTCTATCCATCCCGGGGCGGGGAACTTTTCCTAATCCGAAAACCTTTAAATTTACCAAATCTAAAACGAATAATAATCTATCAAAAATAGAAGAGATTATTGATGTTACTATTAATGAAGCCCTGGAGTTAAATTTTGAGTTAGAAGAGTTCAAAAAAATAGTAAATAAGAGAATAGAAGAAAAAGAAAAATTATTAAAAAATATTAATATCGCTTTTATAGAATGTAATTATGAACAACTATATTTTTTTTCCAAAGGGATAGAATTAGGAACCGGTATTTCCATAATT
>NMQN01000334.1 GCA_003575245.1 Candidatus Atribacteria bacterium 1244-E10-H5-B2
AATCCTGAATCTTTAAAATATCATGGGGGTCAATAAATCCAACAGTCAATCTTTCTCCAGCCTTAATCTTCTGTCCTTTTTCTACTATTAATCTTAAATCAGGGGGAATATTATAGATTTTTTTCTTTTCTTCAATAGGGTCTTCATTCTCTTTTAATGTTTCAGGATTAATTACTACCTGTTTCTTGTGATTGTTTTCAGTAATAATTTCCTCTACTATTCCATTTATCTCACTAATTACTGCCTGTTTTTTGGGCTTTCTTACCTCAAAGAGTTGCTCTACCCGTGGAAGTCCTAAGGTAATATCTTCACCGCTTATTTTGACCCCTCCAGTATGAAAAGTTCTTAAAGTTAATTGTGTTCCAGGTTCTCCAATAGATTGAGCCGCAATAACTCCTACGGCTTCCCCGATATTTACTAATTTTTGAGTAGCCATATCTTTACCATAACATTTGGCACATATTCCATGTTCTGCTCTGCAGGTTAAAACTGATCTAACTTTAACCTCTTTTATCCCCGCTTCCGAAATCTTTTTAGCGCTTTTTTCGTCAATTTCTTCCCCTAATCCCACTAATACTTTACCAGTTTTGAGGTCTATTGTCTCTTCTTGAGTTATCCGACCTACCAACCTTTCTTGTAAAGTCTCGATTACAGTACTATCATCTTGAAATGCCCTGATAATTATTCCATCAGATGTGCCACAGTCTTCTTCTCTGATAATTGCATCTTGAGCTACATCAACCAATCTTCTGGTTAAATATCCTGATTTTGAAGTTCTAAGAGCAGTGTCTGCTAATCCTTTTCGAGCACCATGGGTAGAAATAAAATACTCTAATACTGACAAACCGTCTCTAAAATTAGACCTAATGGGGAATTCAATGATCTTTCCCGAAGGATCAGCCATTAAACCCCTCATTCCAGCTAACTGGCCAATTTGACGTTTACTTCCTCGAGCTCCAGAATCAGCCATAATATATAAAGGATTAAATTTGCTTAAATTCTTTAAAATAGCATCAACTACATCATCGGCAGCTTTGGTCCAGGCGTTTACAATTTTCTGTTCTCTCTCATCCTCCATAATTAATCCGTAATTATATTGTTCTTGAATCCTATCTACTTCCCCTTCAGCTACTTCTAATATCTTATCTTTTTGGGAAGGTATTTCTAAATCTACCACACCTATAGAAATCCCGGAAGAGGTAGCAAAACTAAAGCCTAATTTTTTAATCTTATCTAAAATATCAACAGTTCTTTCTTTTCCATATTTTCGGTAAACAAAAGAAATAATCTTTTCTAAGGATCTTTTAGTTATAGTTAAATTGATAAAATCCATATCATCAGGGAAAATTTCGTTAAAAATAATTCTACCGGCTGTTGTATCTTTTAAGGAGTCGTGTATTTTGTATTTAATTTTAGCATGTAAGTCTATAAAACCACTCTCATAAGCCCTTATTACCTCATTGGGATTACCAAAAATTTTACCCTCACCCTTCTGTGCACTTTCCCGCATAGTAAGATAATAACAACCTAAAATAATATCCTGGCTAGGCAAAGCTATGGGTAAGCCATTAGCTGGAGAGAGTATATTATTCGAAGATAGCATTAAAATTTCTGCTTCAGCTTGAGCTTCCGGCGAAAGAGGAACATGAACTGCCATCTGATCGCCATCAAAGTCTGCATTAAAAGCTGCGCAAACTAAAGGATGAATCTGTATTGCATTTCCTTCCACCAAAACAGGTTTAAAGGCTTGAATGCCTAAACGATGTAATGTTGGTGCCCGATTTAGTAAGATAGGATGATCTTCTATAATATCTTTTAATATACTCCAGACTTCTGGCTTGCCTTTCTCTACTATTTTTTTGGCAGTTTTGATATTATGCGCTAAATCCTGAGATACTAACTCTCTCATTACATATGGCTTGAACAGCTCCAAAGCCATTCTTTTAGGTAATCCGCATTGGTGAAATTTTAAATTCGGACCAACTACAATTACCGATCTTCCCGAATAATCCACTCTTTTACCCAAAAGGTTCTGTCTAAATCTTCCTTTCTTGCCTTTTAGCATATCACTTAACGATTTTAGGGGTCTATTCCCTGCACCAAGTACTGCTCGCCCTCTCCTGCCATTGTCTATTAGAGCATCAACCGCTTCCTGTAACATCCGCTTTTCATTTTTAATGATAATTTCCGGTGCCCCTAATTCTAATAATCTTTTTAATCTATTATTCCGATTTATAACCCTCCTATACAGGTCATTTAAATCTGAAGTAGCAAAACGTCCTCCCTCCAATTGCACCATAGGCCTTAAATCTGGAGGAATAACTGGAATTGTTTCTAATATCATCCATCCAGGTGTGCAATTAGATTTACGAAATGCCTCGACTATCTGCAATCTTTTAATAATCTTTTTTGTTTTTTGGCCACTAGTTTTTTTTAATTCTTCGCGAAGTTCCAGGGTCAATTTATCTAAAGCCACTCCTTCCAATAGTCCTTTAATTGCTTCTGCTCCTATTCCAGCTTTAAATTCGGGATCATAGTTGCTTAAAAGAAGTTTTTCTATTTCTAAAATTATTTCTCCTATTTTGTAAGGAGTGTTACCAGGATGTATCACTATATAACAAGACTCTTCAATGTTTTGAGTAGCTAATTTTGCCCGCAAGGATAAATTTTTTTCTTCCTCTAATCTCTTTAGGTTAGTTTCAGAAATTAAGCCATCAATTTTATTAATTCGATATTGGATTTCCTTGTTTTTTACCTCTTTTTCTTTAACTTCTTCAACCTCTTTTTCTTCTTCTTTAATTCCTTCTTTAGTTTCTTCGATTTCTTCTTCGATTTCAGATTTTTCCTCTTCTTCTATGGATAATAATGATTCCTTTTGATAGAATATTTTACCGAATATTTTCTGCAGATCCTGATCCTCTTCCTCCGAAATTACATCACCCATTTTATGAGAAAATATTTTTACTTTATTAATATTATAAACCGGTTCGGCTTTTAATTTTTCATTATACTTCTTGTGAATACGGTACTCTACCTCTAAAATTATATCTCCTTTTTCCAAACCTGTCCCGTCACTCTCAATAACCTCGAATAATTGTTCTCTTCTTCGGTCTGGAGCAAAGTATAAAATCTTTTCTAAATTACGGGGAGGTATATCTAAAAGTAGAGATAAAGGACTAGGTATGGCCTTAAAATACCAAACATGGGAAACAGGGGAAGCTAATTTAATGTGCCCCATTCTTTCTCTTCGAGTGATAGATTTGGTAACTTCAACTCCACATCTATCGCAAATTACACCTTTATATCTTATCCTTTTGTACTTTCCACAACTGCATTCCCAATCTTTAACTGGTCCGAATATTCTTTCGCAGAACAAACCATCTTTCTCTGGTTTTAAAGTTCTATAATTGATAGTTTCTGGTTTTTTAACTTCGCCATGAGACCATTTTTTTACTTGCTCTGGTGAAGCCAGTCCGATTTTGATCGAGCTAAAACTCTTCAAAATTGTCAATATGATTACCCCCCCCCATTTTAGTCATTAGTGAATAGTATCAGAGTGTAAAGCTAAAAACGTAAAACCAAAACTTAAAACTTAAAATCAAAGAAAAAGTTTTGAATTTTGAATTATGGTTTTTCGCTTTTCGCTTTAAGTTTTTAGTTTAATACTGACGCAATACGATATACTATTACTAATTTATGTTATTTCTTTCATTAAATTTTCATTAATTTCATCTTTTGAATCGATATCCTCTCTAACATCTACTTCTTTGCCTTGAGCATTTAAAATTTGTACATCTAAACTTAAACTTCGCAATTCTTTAATTAAAACTTTAAATGATTCTGGCATGCCGGGTACAGGGATACCTTCACCCTTAACAATGGCTTCATAAGTTTTAATTCTTCCCAACACATCATCTGATTTTATAGTTAAAAGCTCCTGAAGATTGTAAGCTGCTCCATATCCTTCTAAAGCCCAAACTTCCATTTCACCAAATCTTTGACCTCCAAATTGTGCTTTTCCCCCTAAAGGCTGTTGAGTAACTAAAGAGTATGGACCAGTAGAACGAGCGTGGATTTTATCAGCTACTAAATGCGCTAATTTTAAAATATAGCTATAACCTACAGTAACCTTTAGGTCAAATGGTCTGCCCGTTCTACCATCATAAAGAGTTATTTTGCCATCTTTGGGCAGGCCTGCTTCTGATAAGGATTGTTCAATTTCTTCTTCTCTTGCTCCGTTAAAAATAGGAGTTATGACTCTAAGACCTAAGGTTTTAGCTACCCAGCCTAAATGTACTTCTAAAATTTGCCCTACATTCATCCGAGAGGGAACTCCTAAAGGATTCAATACTATTTCTACTGGCGTACCATCTGACATAAAAGGCATATCAGCCTCCGATAAAATTTTAGCAATAACTCCTTTATTTCCATGTCTTCCTGAAATCTTATCTCCTTCTGAAATCTTTCTTTTTTGGGCAATAAAAACTTTTACTAATTGATTTACTCCCGGGGGAAGTTCGTCATTATTTTCCCTGGAAAATACTTTTACATCTATAACCTTACCTTTTTCACCATGGGGAACCCGGAGAGAAGTATCTCTTATTTCTCGAGCTTTTTCCCCAAAAATTGCTCTCAATAATCTTTCCTCCGGTCCTAAATCAGTTTCACCCTTAGGAGTTACTTTTCCTACTAAAATATCACCCGATTCCACCTCTGCCCCAATTCGAACTATTCCTCTTTCGTCTAAATTAGATAGGCTGCCTTCCCCGATATTAGGGATATCACAAGTTATTTCTTCTGGTCCTAATTTAGTATCCCGTGCTTCACACTCCTGTTCAGAAATATGAATTGAGGTGAAAGTATCTTCTCTAACTAATTTCTCACTAACTAAGATAGCATCCTCAAAATTATAGCCTTCCCAAGGCATATAAGCTATTAAAATATTCCTGCCTAAAGAAAGCTGACCTTCAGAAGTTAAGGGACCATCAGCAAGCACATCTCCCTTCTTTACTATCATTCCTTCCTTCACTAAAGGTATCTGATTTATACAAGTTCCCTGATTAGAACGAACGAATTTTTTTAAAATATATTCTTTTTGGATATTATCAGTATTTTTAATAATTATTTCGTCTGCACTTACTTCTTTCACCAAGCCATTATCTTGGGAAATAAGGACTGCACCTGAGTCGACAGCAACTTTATTTTCCATTCCTGTTCCCACTAAAGGAACTTCGGGTTTTATTAAAGGTACAGACTGTCTCTGCATATTAGTGCCCATTAAGGCTCTATTTGCATCATCGTGCTCTAAAAAGGGTATTAAACTAGCTGAAATGCTGGCAATCTGTTTGGGAGATACATCAATAAAATCTATTTCATCTGGCAGACACTCGATAATGTCCCCTCTAAACCTGCAAGGTACATCGTCTTGTGAAATTTTGTTATCTTTATCTATTTTTATATTTATTTGAGCAATTTTATATTTATCTTCTTCATCTGCAGAGAGGTAAACGATCTCATCAGTTATTTTCCCGTCTGTCACCCTAAAATATGGTGTTTCAATGAATCCTAATTCGTTCACTCTTGCATAGATACAAAGTGATCCTATTAATCCAATATTAGGGCCTTCAGGAGTCTCAATGGGACAAATTCTGCCATAATGAGTGTGGTGAACATCTCTTACTTCAAAGCCCGCTCTTTCTCTGGTTAAACCTCCCGGGCCTAAGGCAGAAAGCCTTCTTTTATGAGTAATTTCAGATAAAGGATTAGTCTGATCCATAAACTGAGAAAGCTGACTACTCCCAAAAAACTGTCTAATTGTAGCCAATAATGGCCGTGCATTTATCAAAGCTTGAGGAGTAATGGCAGAAACATCAGGCTGGATAGTCATCCTCTCCCGAATCACTCTTTCCATCCTGCTTAATCCAATGTAAAATTGATCTTGAAGTAACTCGCCAACTGTCTTTATCCTTCTATTTCCTAAATGATCAATATCGTCCATATACCCAATTCCTCTATATAAATTGACTAAATATCTTAATGAAGCTACAATGTCCTCTCTTGCTAACGAAGGACCTTTTTTTATTTTAATTTTTTCTTTACATTCTTTTATTTTGTATAACAAGGCAATAGTTAATTTGCTTCCTGTACTGCAGATTACTTCACCTGTTTTGGGATTAATTATATCTTCAGCTGTAATCGTATCTATAATCCCCTCATTGATTCCTTCACTCAGTTTATCAACAATAGGCATAAAAGCTTCGTCTTTCTCATTAAAAACAGTTACCGTTTCATTTTCAGAATTCAGTACTTTTACCTTTTCAATTCCTGAGTTTATTATTACAGAAAATATTTTCTGATTTATTTTCTCTTCTGCTTTTACGATTATTTTATTGCTACCGGGATCAACAATGTCTTCAGCAACGATTTTACCTAATATCCGATCTCCAAAGTTTAATTTCCTATTAATTTTATATCTTCCGACTTTTGCTAAATCATATCTTTTAGGATCAAGAAGTAATCTATAAATTAATTGACGAGTATTTCTTTCAGTCGGAGGTTCGCTGGGTCTCAATCTTCTAAATATTTCTATCAGGGCTTCTTTTTCATTGGCTGTATTATCTTTTTCTAAAGTTGTTTTTATAATCTCTTCGTAATCAAAAAGTTCCATTATTTCTTCATTATTTTCATATCCCAATGCTCTTAATAGGGTAGTTGCTGGAATTTTTCTTTTTTTATCAATTCTGACATAAATCATGTCGGAAGAATCAAATCCAAATTCTAACCAAGATCCACGATTAGGTATAATTTTAAATTTATACAATGATTTGCTATTTTCATTTTTTTCTTCATCAAAATAAATACCGGGAGATCTTATTAATTGATTTACTATCACTCTTTCTGCTCCGTTAATAACGAAACCTCCGTTTTCGGTCATAAGCGGTAACTCGCCCATAAAGACGTCTTGCTCTTTAATTTCACCTGTCTTCTTGCTGATTAAATTTATCTTTACTTCTAAAGGAGCAGAATAAGTTCCGTCTTTTTCCCAACATCCGTAAGCAGAATCTTTACATTCCCCCAGG
>NMQN01000513.1 GCA_003575245.1 Candidatus Atribacteria bacterium 1244-E10-H5-B2
TTACTAAAATAAGCAGCTAAATTTGCGGCCTGAATTAAGGTGTCGAGCGGAAGAGATTGTTTGCTCCCTTTATTTTTAATGATAATATGAGACCCTTGAATGTTTTTTGCATGAAGCCAGGTATCATTGCCGGAAGCCAATTTAAAGGTTAAGAAATCATTTTGCAGGTTATTTTTCCCCACATAGATTTCCCATCCATCTTTAGAGATATATTTAACCGGCGCCAATCTGTTCTTTTCTTTTTTGGGTCTTTTGAGGGGAGCGGTGGTTTTCTTTGCCCATCCCAATTTCGTTAAGTTATTATAAATTTTGAGCAGATTGGGAAGAGAATTGCTTTCTTGTTCATATAATTTCTGAAGTTCAGTCAGCTGAGCAAGCTTTAACTTATGGTTTTTTAATTGTTCGAAAATTATTTGGAAACTATCTTTTGTTTTCCGGTATTTTTTAAAATATAACCGGGCATTCTCTAAAGGGGTTAATTTATCGTTTAGCGGAATGGTTTTATTTTCCTGCCGGGGAGAATAATAGTTGATGACGGCAATTTCCCTGTCTCCCCTTTTGATGTTGGCAAGATTCGCTTTTATTAGTTCACCATTTATCTTATATTGTTCACAATTTTTAACTTCTTCAAGCTTTTTTTGGCAGTCGCTTATCTTATTATTTATTTTCAACATATTTTTTCTGATTATCTGGTCTAACTTATTTTGCATAGATAGGATTTCTCGTTCTTTTTCCAGCTCGGTAAATAAGGATTTCAGGCACGAATTCGCTTTATTAAAGGTTCGCTTATGGTATTTGGGAAACTGAACTGAATCGATTATAGACCAGGATTTTATCTTTTTAGATGGGGGATCTAAAAAGAGGGCTGGCTGAAAATTATAATTTTTAATATTTGTTACAATTTTATTAAAAGAAGTCCAGAGCATTTCCAAATCTGCCCCGGATATCTCAGATACGTTCTTTTCCGGGGATAAACTTGCCTGAAGGACTACCTCTTTTGCACTCTGAGGGCTTATACCTATTAAACTGTCCTGTATTAGTTTCCGGAGGGTTATATCTTTATTTTCTGCGGATAGGGAATTAAAAATGTTAAAGAAATCTTCACGATTAATGTTCAGAGGGTCTATCTTGTTTTGCGAAGGAGGGGGGAAATAGAGCTTTCCGGGCATAATCTCCCGGTACCTGTTGATATTGAAATCTATTAGTTTTATAGCGGTTTCTATGGTTTTATCTTCTTTGAGAAGAATCATATTACCGTGTTTACCCATAAATTCCACTACCAGTATTTTATCTGGTAATTTACCGAACTTTTGGTAGGGTTTAATAATAAAATTTAAAATACGGTCAAAATTGGGGTGTTCGATATCTAATATTTTTCCTCCCCTTAGCTGATTTTGCAAAAGAGTTAAAAAAGGAGAACTGATAGTTTTCTGTCTATTTTTTAATTCGGTAAAGTAAATTTCAGGAAGTGAAGGGTCAAGGGAAATATGGATATAAAAGGTTTCACTTTTTTTATTTATGTTGTTTGAGGTTAAAAACTTAACAGGTTTTACCTCAATAATGATTTTATATTTTTTAGTCTGAATCAGGCTTATTATCTTTCCTTCTTTGAATTTATCCAGAAGTTCTTTTCTCATTGCTTCTAAAGTGATGCTATCCAGGGGCCATATTTTGGTAGTCTCTTCTTCCTTTATTATTTTAAATATATCTTTGAACTTAAGCATAGAATCTATGCTTAATTCATCTTTTAATTTATACTTCTCTTTTAAGGCCTTTAAGTTTTTATAACAGGAATCAGCTACATCTTCATTTAATATTATCTTCTCTTCCGTCAGGCCATAGTTTTCAACTTTTACTAAAATATTAACTTTTCCTCTTGATACCCTATCTTTTATTAACTTTTCTATCT
>NMQN01000697.1 GCA_003575245.1 Candidatus Atribacteria bacterium 1244-E10-H5-B2
ATTAGAACCAACGGCTTATGAGGTCTCTAAATATATAACTAATATGAACCATAAGACTATTTTGGAAGCAATGAAAGAGTTAAAGCGGAAGGGGATATTATAACATAATAAGATTTCCAAAATAAAGGGTTAAATACTAATTTTACGGGGGGATTAGTAAATTTGGTATAAAGGTTACCAAAGGGCAAACAAACTAGGATAAACCATTTAAATTTTAGTTATTTGGTATATTTTAACTAACCTGAGAAAAAAATGTGGTTACTTTTTTATTGAGCCAGTTCCATAGACCTAATTGGGCGAAATTTCCAATTTAACTAATTATATATAATTCTATATATACTTTTACTATATTTTACAATAGTTACAGCAGTTTTAAAAAAAAATTGTCATTTTTGACTATATATAATTCTATATATACTAATTTTATAGTTTTCAACGGTTACAAGTATAAAAAACGTACATATATTATATTATGTCTCTTTTCCTTCCTAAGTCTTATATTGGGTATTTATTGAAGACCAGTTTTTCTAACGTTAAAAATTATAATAATGGATTAAAAAAAAAAGAAAAAATTTTATGTTGCAGCAAAATATATTATTCCATAAAATAAGGTAGGTGGATAAATTGACTAAAGAAGAGTACAGAGAAAAGATAAGGGCAATACTTATACGGTTCCAAGAAGATGAACTGATGACTGTAAACAAAACAGTAGACGAGATAGTAGATCAGATAATAGAGGTTGAACTTCCAGAAAATGTTTAATTTCAAAATTATGCTTCACTAATTAGTGGATGGATTCTCCCATTTTATAGGGTAGATTTACCTTCTTTTTTATTTCTGATCCTGATTAAAATTTCGCTAAAAATAAAATTATCTGCTTATGCCGAAGCTCTTATAAATATACGATTTCAGAAGATAATAAGGAAAAATTATAGTGGAATTGATGAGACTAATTAGGGGATAGGAATACCCTCTTTTTTATATGTCGTTTGATGTCAGTAATTCAGGGGGTAGAACTACCCTCTTTTTTTATCCGGATAAAAGCGATCCCTAAATCAGGGGCTATTCTAAGACTTTGCGATGTAAAGCGTCAAAACTCAATTTAACTATTTTTTAAAGTCCTTTATTTATAAGGGTTTCAAAAATTTAAAATTAAAATAATATGGACTTCTGGCGTGTAATGGCGTATTCTACGACAAAACATTTGACAAGATATATTCTATCCTTTATGATGATGGTAGAAAAAAGATGAGCGGTACTGCTCATAAAAGAGCTTTTACCATTTTTAAATGGGAAAATGAGGCGTACGCCTCATCAAGTTACGAAAATTTATTTAATCGAAACTGCAATGGCTACAGTCAAATTCTTAAAATTTTAGATAGAGTTATTATGAAGGAGGATATAGAAATGAAAAGGCAAAAGACCCCAGTAGTTTTGACCAGGGAAGAGGTAGAGAAACTAATAGAGGTGGGAGCAGGGCTGGAAGAGTTTTATAAGAAGAGATTAAAAGAAGAGAAGTTAAAGGGCTCCCAGTATCTAAGCTATTTGAAGAATAGCTTATTTTTAGCAATACGAGACCAGGCAATTATCAGGCTTTTGTTTAGCACGGGGATCAGGAATAGCGAGGCCTGCAACCTGAATGGTGAGGATATCTACTTTGAAGAGAATAGAATCAAGATCAGGCAGGGGAAGAGAGGAAATGACGAATATCAACCCCTAACTAAAGATGAGACCTGGAAGGAGCTAAGAAGATATCTAAGAGCAAGGAGAGCCTTTAAATACAATAGAGGGAACGCTTTCTTTATCGGGAAGAGTGGAGAGAGGGTCAGGCCCCGGGCATTGCAAAGGTTTATCAAACATTACGGAAGGCTGGCGGGAATCAAGAAAGAAGTTTATCCCCATATCTT
>NMQN01000181.1 GCA_003575245.1 Candidatus Atribacteria bacterium 1244-E10-H5-B2
ATCTTTAATAAAGAAACGAAGATGGTCCCTACCGGTTTTATCCATACTACTCCAGGTCCCCATATCGCCCCTAAAATTGCTCCTAAAACAAAACCAATTAAAACTTTTTGGAAAAGTTTCATGTTCTATTTACCTCCACTTAAAAAATGAAAATTTAAAAAAATAGTTAAATAATTTTCAAAAATATTACTTACTCCTCTCTTATATATGACCACCCCCTTAAATTTTTTTTACCCTACTCCTCCTGGAAATATTGTTATCTGAATACATAACTTACTTTTGTTCACTCCTCTTTTTTTTCATTAGTCTCTTTTTTTCTTCTTTTCATAAAATTCTGGTCTTGAAACTTCTTTCAATTTGTTTCCGCATTTAGGGCAAATTTCCATTTCTACATAAATAGCAAATTCTGCTCCGCACTTCTCACACCTATAATATGGCATTTCTTAATCTCCTTTATTTATTCTCACCTAATTTCCTAAAAATTATCTTAAATTCTATACGAAAATAATTTAGCCTCCAATAATGTATACTCCATGTGTTAATATTTTAAGAACATCTCCAATTTCAGAAGAACACATTGAAATCCTCCTTTTAATTCATTTTTTAATTGAATTTTTAATATTTTTAATCTTTAAAAATCTTTCAATTGAATATCTTTTTAAACACTTAACACTATCCGCCGTATCCTTCTTCCCTATCTCTATAAAAAATTTCTATGTTCCCTATTTTGTAACATTTCTTAAATAATTCCTCGATTCCAGTAGCATTTGTAACATTTTTATTCTAATTAATGGATAATAAAATATAATGCATACTTAATACCTGGCTTCTTGTTATAGTTGCCTTCCTAGGCGTTATAGCAAAAAGTTCCTTTAAGATGCCCTTTATGATCTCCTCAGAGATCCGAGTTTTAAAAAATAACCCCCCTAATTCGACCTAATTTAAGCCTTCACTTTTTCAATATCATGTAATCCAGTTAAAAAAATATAGATATATTAGAATGAGAAACTGGGAGGGAAAAACTTCCAAAACCATAACTAAAAAGCTAGATGCCTTCTCCTATGCAAGAGGAATAAAATTGAACACTCGTTATTTAACAGAAGGCCCCTTGTGTTAAATGAAAGGAAGGCAAAAAAAATTAATGGGTTCCTAGGTTCTCCCAAAATAATCAGATAAAATTGTTGTATTAGAACCTTAGTTTTGGGAAGATAGTCATGGATTAACTTTATTTTTCCTTAATCCTTTTATCGCCTTTCCCATCCTCTGTAACCCATTTTCAATTTCTTCATAAGAGGGTGAGAATGATAACCTAATATGACGCTCACCAGCATTGCCAAAAGCATTGCCTGGAACTACTGCCACACGAGCTTCTTCTAATAGGTAATCGGCAAATTCTTCTGAGCTAATGCTAAATCCTTTTATTGAGGGGAAAACATAGAATGCCCCCTTTGGGGTAACAAACGGCAGTATCATTTCCCTTAAATAATTAATCGTTAATTCCCTTCGCCGGGTAAACTCTGCAATCATATCCTCTACAATTTGTTGGCTTCGATTTAAAGCTGTTATTGCACCTATCTGCACAAAGGTATTGGGACAAGAAATAATGTGCTGATGAAGCTTTGCTATTTGGTTTATTATCTCTCGAGGAGCAGCTAAATACCCTACTCTCCAACCATCCATAGCATAAGTCTTAGAAAAACTATCCGATATAATCGTCCTTTCCTTCATCTGAGGGAAAGAAGCTATACTAATAGCTTTACAATTATCATAAGTTATTCTTTGATATATTTCATCACTAAGTATAAATAAATCGTATTTTTTAGATAATTTAGCTATTTCCTCTAAATTTTGGTGAGAAAAAACTGAGCCAGTAGGATTATGGGGGCTATTTATAAGAATCATTTTAGTAGAAGAATTAATATTTTTCTTTAATCCCTCAATATCTAAGGAAAAATCTACTTCTTTTAGAGGTAAAGGAATACACTTAGCTCCCGCATAATTTATCCATCCTTTATAATAAGCATACATTGGATCAGGTACAATTATTTCATCTCCCGGAGATAAAAGAGTTTGTATAGCTACAAACATTCCCTCGGTTCCTCCGATAGTCACTATAATCTCACCTGGGTCATATCTTACTCCTTTATCTATCAAAATTCTTTGCACAATGGCATTTCTTAACTCTAATATCCCTGTACTCCCGGTATAGTGAACCATTCCCTTATCAAGAGCTCTTTTTGTTTCTTCTTTTATTGTAGAGGGAGTATCAAAAAATGGTCTTCCAATAGAAAAATCAATAACTTCTATTCCTTCACTTTTTAGTTGAGCGACTTTATCAAACTCCTCCCTAATAGGAGAAGATTTTAGCTCTTCTACTTTCTGAGAAACCCATTTATTTTTCATAGAATATATACATCCCGTACTAAGTATAGTGCAACCTATTAAAATATCCTTTACTTTCTTCAAAAGTTAATTTTTTATAACAAGCTTTCTCCTCTTTCACCTTTTTTAATAAAAAACAGGTTGCTTCATGTTCTTCACTTAATTTAATTACTGGTGGTTCTTTCTTATGACAGATTTCCTGAGCTACAGGGCAACGTGTGTGAAAACGACACCCTGGAGGGATATTGATAGCGCTTGGAACTTCTCCTTCTAAAGCAATAATAGAATTTATATCTTTAGTATTTTCATCAGGAATGGCTTCAAACAAAGCTTTGGTATAAGGATGAACCGGATTTTTAAAGACTTCCTTAGCTGGTCCACATTCTACAACTTTCCCCAGATACATAATGGCAATTTTATTTGCTATTGATTTTACCACGCTTAAATCATGAGAAATTAATATATAAGTTAAATTAAATTCTTCTTTCAATTTTTTTAAGAGTTCTAATATTTGGGTTTGCGAAAAAACATCTAAAGCAGAAGTAGGTTCATCCAGCACAACAAAGCTAGGTTCTAAAGCTAAAGCCCGAGCAATAGCAATACGCTGCCTCTCTCCTCCACTAGATTCATAAGGATATTTATATAAAAATGCTTTGGGAATTCCTACCATTTTTAATAATTCTTCTACTTTAGACAAAAGCTCTCCAATACTCAAATGTAAATGTACACATAAAGGTTCTCCTACAATATCTTTTATCAACCATCGAGGATTTAAAGACCAAAAGGGGTCTTGAAATACTATTTGTATCTCTTTTTTTAATTTTGACATCTCTTTTTTATTTAAACGGAAAATATTTTTCCCTTCTAAAATAACTTCTCCTGAAGTCTTCTCTTCTAACCTCAGAATAGTATTTACTAAAGTACTCTTACCACATCCTGATTCACCCACTATACCCAGAGCCTCTCCCTTTTTTATATTTAAAGTTACTCCATCTACTGCCTTAATCCAATCCCTGACCCGGGAAGGGAATCCAGAATATACCGGAAAATATTTTTTTAAATTTTTAATGGCTAATGCTGCTTGATTCATTATCTACCTCTCTATCAATAACTCTATGACAATTTACCCAATGACTATTATTTACTTTAGTTAGAGTAGGGGAAATTTTTTTACATATTTCCATTCTTTTTTCACATTTATAAAAATAAGGGCAAACGGAATTATCCACTTTTGTTTCTTCTTCAAGGGTGGCTTCCGTTAAATTTTTAATTTTTCTATCGACAGGAAGTGTTATGCCCAATAATTCCTTGGTGTAAGGATGAAGTGAATTCTTCTTTATCTCTTGGGAAGCTCCCATTTCAATAATTTTCCCTTTATAAAGAACCGCTATCTTATTTGAAACAATAAAAATTATATTTATGTTATTCGCAATAAACAAAATGGTGATCCCTAACTCTTCCTTTAATCCACAAATAAGTTTTAAAATACCGGCTTGAATAGTAACATCCAAATTACGGGTAGGTTCATCAGCAATTAATAATTCTGCACCACATGAAAGTGCAATAGCGATTATTATTCTTTGCCTCTGTCCACCGCTAAGTTCATGAGGATATTTATACTGAGTATCTTCTACATCACCCAATTTCACTAATTTAAGCATCCTTAAAACTTCTTTTTCAGCTTCCCTTTTATTTAAATGCTTATTGTGGTGTCGAATAACATTCATTATTTGTTGTCCCACCCTAAATACAGGATTTAAAGTAGACATAGGGTCCTGAAAGATCATAGAAATTCTTTTACCTCTTATATTATTTTGCATTTCCTTTTCTTTTAATTTCAAAAGATCTTGACCTTTAAATGTAATTTTACCACTCTCCACAAAAGCTGGAGGTGAGGGTAAAATTCCTAGAATACTCTGAGCTAATATACTTTTACCTGCCCCACTTTCTCCTACTATCCCAAAAGATTCACCTTTATCTAAATTAAATCTATTTATATCTAAAACATTTTTTGGCTCCTTAGAAGTTTTAAAGTTTACTTTTAAATCTTTAATCTCAAAATAATTACCCATAATATCCTCCTTCATTATTTGTTGGTCTTAGGGTCCAAAATTTCTCTTATTCCATCTCCTAAAAAATTGAAGGATAAAACATTTATGAATATAGCTATGCCTGGAAATACACTATACCACCAAGCTTTTAGAAAATAAGTACGACTAACATTGATCATTAAACCCCATTCCGGAGTAGGGGCTTGAGCTCCCAATCCTAAAAAACTTAAAGATGCTAAAGTTAAAATAACACCACCTAAATCCATAGAAGCCTGTACCATTACAGGTGAAATACAATTGGGCAAGATATGTTTAAATATTATTGTCCAAGAAGAGGTACCAATAGCTTTAGCTGATCTCACAAATTCCCTTTCTTTAATAGAAACTACCTGCCCTCTTATTAAACGAGTATACCAAGGCCACCAAGCGATAATAATGGCTAGGATAGCATTTCGCAAACTAGGTCCTAAATAAGCAGCTACAACCATCGCTAAAAGTAGAGGTGGAAAACTTAAAAACATATCTACGATACGCATAATAAGCTCATCTGCAAATCTTCCATAAAATCCAGCTATAAGACCTAAGGGAACCCCAATAATTAATCCTATTACTACTGCTGTTAAAGATGATAATAGGGATATTCTGGTACCGTACAATACTCGACTAAAAATATCCCTTCCCGCTTCATCAGTACCAAAAAAATAAACCTTAGATGGAGACAATAATTTATCTTGAGGATTAACATCCCCATAGATATGAGAGGGGAAAGGAGCAATAATAGGGGCAATAATAGCAATAATAACTAAAGATAAAATAACTATTAATGCAGCAAATGTTAAATTATTCCTTTTTAATGAATGTAGAGATTCTCTTAATGTTTTTATTTTTATTCTTATTGATTTATTAAAATAAATAAATTTCTCCGACATTTTACATCTCTTTCATAGCTAGAGTCTCACGCGGGGGTCTGCGGAAACAATTATATCAGCTATCATATTTAATATTATATAAAAAACAGTAGATAAAAGGGTGACTCCCATAATAGCGGGATAATTTAGAGCTAGTATTGAATCCGCCACATATTTACCTATACCTGGCCAACTAAAAATAGATTCTACTAAAAAAGTATTCATAAAAGCATAACCTAGAGCTAGAGTTGCAGCAGTTACAGTAGGACCTAAAGAATTCTTTAGGGCATAGACAAACAATACAAATCGTTCTGATAATCCATAAGAGAGGGCTGCCTTGACATAATCCTCACCTAATATCTCTAACAACGCAGAACGGGTCATCCGAGACACTAATCCGAAAGTATAAGCTCCTACACAGACAACTGGCATAATCATGTGTCTCAATAAATTTCCTAAAATAGCAAAATTGCCAGTAATTAAACAATCTAGAGACATAAATCCAGTAATATGAGGGACACTTTGAAACAGTTTAATTTTCATATCTAATTGCCCTCCCGAGGGAAGCCATTTTAAAATCATAAAAAATATTAATTGCAAGATCAAAGCTAACCAAAAAGTAGGAATGGAAATAGCTCCTATACTAATGAGTCTATTTAAATGATCTATCCAACTATTTTTATTATTAGCTGACATCAATCCTATAGGTATACCAAAAAGTAAAGCAAAGAAGGAAGCGATAAATATTAATTCCAGAGTAGCGGGAAATCGATTTTTCAGTTCTTCACTAACAGGCCGATGACTTGTATGAGAATATCCTAAATCTCCTTTTAATAAGCCTCTAAAATATATTCCAAATTGTATAAAAATAGGTTTATCTAAACCTAATTCTTTTCGAGCAAGCTCCAGCTGTTCTGGTGTAGCCCTGCTTCCTGCCCATTGACGAACAGGATCGGAAGGAACTACTCGTACTAAGAAAAAAGTAATTACAATCACACCAAAAATAGTTAATATAGCTAACAATATTCTTCTATATAAAAAAGTTAACATAAATTGATATCTCTTCTCTAAATATATTCTCAAGTTTAGAGGCGAGGCAGAGGCATAAATCATACCCCTGCCTTACCTTTTTGAATTTTATTTTCCTCTGTGGGTATCATAAAAAAATACTACATTAGGATAGGCCATATTATCTTTGTATCCTTTGAAACTTTCACTTGTGAAATAAACACCTTTATGATCACAAACCCAGATCTCCGGAGCGTCTTCTACTAATATTTTTTGAGCTTCAATATAAGTCTTGATCGCTTTATCTCTATCTTCTCCACTCTCCATAGAAGCCTTATCCTCTAAAAAATCATACTCTTTATTTTTGTAATAAGATATATTAGCGGAAGGTTCTTCTTCACTATGAAAATTAGGTAATAACCAGCCCACTGGGCTAGCATAATCTGGCCACCAAAGATTCACAAAAAGATCTTGCCTGTCCTCTTTGCTACCTCTAGCTAAGGAATACCCTGATTGCACAGTCATCCCTCTTATTTCTAAATTTATATTCAGCTTAGCTAAAGAGGCTTTATATAATTCCGCCATTTTTCTTTGTGTGTCACGAGCAGACACATAAGTAAGCAATAGTTTAAAACCACCTTTGGCATAACCTGCTTCTTCCAATAACTGTTTGGCCTTATTCAAATCATAGTTATATTGGAATAATTCTTCACTATGT
>NMQN01000329.1 GCA_003575245.1 Candidatus Atribacteria bacterium 1244-E10-H5-B2
CGCCAACAATAATAAATATGATTTTTAAAATTCTTTTTGCCGGCATAGTTATTTCCTCCTTCTATGCGCTATTTTATTTATAAAAAAGTATAGAACTATCACCTCCCCTTTTTTATATTTCACAAATTGTATTTTATAAATAATATCTTAAATTTTTTTTAATTTGATATTTATAACTCTAATAAACTTATTTACCCAAATACTAAATCTCCAAAATCTTAGATTGTTCCCCCGATTCTCTGAAAACCAAATAAATTATAGCATGCTCCTTTATTTCTGTCAAAATAAGGCAAAAGAAAGTATCGAATATATAGTATCGAGTATCGCGTGAGGAAAAAACTAGAGAAAAATAGATAGAAAACAAAAGTAATAAATATTCTTTCCTCTTTCTTACTGCCCACAAAAGTTTACACTAACCTATTACTTCGTATCTCGTATCTTGTGAATCGTATCTCGTAAAGATAGTAGAAACCGAGAATCAGAAAAAATTCGTATTGGGTATTGGGTAGAGTAAGAAAAAAAGCATCATTCTTCTATTTATCTTGCTACCCCACTAAAGTTTACACTAACTAGTAGGTTTTAAATTATACTTTTAATTATTAAAATAATGTTATTTGAGTAATTGATAATTAATATTTCTTGACAAATAGATTAACCTGTAAGTATAATTAAATAAAGTTAAAATAGAGAACTTTAATAATTTCATTAAAACCATCTCGGTATTTCCCTAAATAGTAAAATGTTTTCACGGGGGTACTAATTATGAATAAAGAAAATGGAAATGTTACTTTTCAAAAAAGTGTCGACCAATTTTTAATCCAGCATCGGAGTATCCTTGACCTTATGACAAAATATCAAGAATCTAATTCCCGAGTAAACCGAGCAATTGCTAAAGCGGTTACCCAATGCGGTTGTATAAAAATTAAAGCAAAGAAACAAACCATTCCTTCTAATACAAAATTAATGGAAATCCATAAATTTATGGATGCTCATATAGAAGGCTCATTATGTGATAATTGTAAAGAAATTATCGAAACAGAATTAGGTTCAAGTCTTTTTTATGCCACCGCAATATGTAATATATTAAATTTAGATTTTAATGAAATAATTAAAAAAGAAGAAGAAAGAATCTCAACTTTAGGTATTTACAATCTAACGTAATTTGGTTAACCAATTAAATTAGTCGTTAGTAATTAATACAAGTTTACGGTTTACGATTTTCAGTAAACATAAGCCCTATTAATCACCTTTCTATTTCCTATATGTAAAGTTGCAACTTTTAACTTGCAACTTTCTCTACACTACCCGCTATCCAGTCTTTTGATTTCTGATTCCTATCTTATTATCTCTTTACTATATACTAATTCGACTTCTTTATTCTGTCTTCTTAACCAACTAACTAATTATATGCGCTATGCGCTAGAATGCGAGATACGATTCACGAGATACGAATAAGGTTTCTTTACTTATCGCTGTATTTTATTTTATCTTCTTTTTTCTTTCTCTCGGTTTTCCTTTTCTTTACTATATACTATATACTAACGACTATTCACTATTCACTAACGACTAGTTAAGGGCAAGATTTATAACTTCCTGAACTGTTTTCACTCCGATAATCTCCAAATCTTTTTTTAATAAAAAATTGTTCAAGTTCTTTAAATTGCTTTTAGGAATAATACATCTTTTAAAGCCCATTTTAAGTACTTCCTGTATCCGTTTTTCTACTTGATTTACCATCCTAACTTCTCCAGCTAGCCCTACTTCTCCAAATATAACTATATCTGGATCAATCGGAACATCCTTAAAACTTGAAGCTATGGCCATAATAATAGCCAAATCTAAGGCAGGTTCTAATACCTTTATTCCACCAGCAATATTTACATGAACATCTTGAGAGTGTAA
>NMQN01000746.1 GCA_003575245.1 Candidatus Atribacteria bacterium 1244-E10-H5-B2
TGGATTTTATGTTTAAAAAACTTTATCTTAAACATAAATTTGAGAAATTACATTTAACCCTGGGTCGTCAGCCGATATCCTGGTCTTTCGGTTCGATGCTTAATCCGGTTGATTTTACTTTAGGGTCGATGGTAATGGACGAAGAGACCGGCGCCAAATATCAGGATGCGATAGTGGCCTATGTCCCTCTGAATTGGAATTCAAGCGTATCATTGGTAGCTGCTTTTCCTGAAGCCAGCCAGGATATTAAATGGGGCTTGAGAGGTAGAACCATGATTGAAGGATATGACCTTACCTTGAATTATGTCCGGGAACCGGAAATAGATTTTATGGGAACTATTATCCCGGACAGCCAGAGAATAGGTTTTACTGCAAAAGGAGATTTGGGGCCAATAGGAGTATATGGAGCCCTGGGATATTATTTTAAAGATAATGATAATGGTGATTTAGCTTATCTAATCGGGGGTGACTATAGTATTTTTTTTGAAGCGGGAAACAAGATATACTTTCAGATAGAATATTTATCTATAAAAAAAGATAATCTGTCCTCTATCCTGGGTCCTTTTTTTGCCGGAAATGTTACCAACAATTTAAATGAAAACATAGGATTAATTTTAGGTATGGTAAATTATGGAATTGATGAATTTTCTCAAGTTAATTTAATGGCTATTTCCAGCCTAAATGATGGGAGTATAATTGTTATACCCGGATATCGTAATCAATTAAGCAATAATCTAAGTCTTAATCTTAGTACCGCAATTTATTTTGGCAAAGAAGACACCCTCTTTGGTTCAAATGTTTCTGAGGAAGATCAACAGAAGCCCAAAGGAATGATTAGTATCGGTTTAACCTACTCTTTTTAAAAAATCTTTATATTTAAATGGCTAAAATTTACTTAAAACCCCTATATCCTTGATTATGATGACCTTTTTATCGAACTCGATAATTCCTTCCTTCCTCATTTTAATTAGCTCTCTTGACAAGGAAGGCCGCTGAATTCCCATATGTTCGGCCATCTCTTTTCTGGAGAGGGATACTTTTATAATTTTGCTTCCTTGTTTCTTATATTCTTCCATTAGAAAATTTTCAATTTTTTTTCTGATACTTTCCAGGGAGAGCATCTTGACTTTCTTGTTCAAGATTAATAATTTATTAGACAGTAGTTCTAAAAAATTTTCCATAAACTTATGACAATTGGTTAAGCAGCTGATTAAATCCTCTTTCTTTATAAACATAATCTTTGAATCTTTAATTGCTCCGATAGTAGCCGGAAATTTGTTTACTTTAGAAAAGAGGATGGCTTCTCCGAAGATTTCCACTGGCCTTAATGATAAAACATTCATATTTAAAACCTCCGGAGAATAAATCGGTAACATCGGTTACATACTTTCTTTTCTTATGATAATATAATAAATCCGAAAAAACAAGCGCATGAAGACGGAAAAAACGGCTGAAATTGTTTTTAGAATATTATTTATGC
Source organism: Candidatus Atribacteria bacterium 1244-E10-H5-B2 (assembly GCA_003575245.1). The sequence continues at coordinate 1,481 of NMQN01000746.1, forward strand.
GGTTTACAAAATAGGGAGAAGATTATCATGAAAAGAAAGATAATTAAAATTGATAAAGAACTATGTAATGGCTGCGGCTTATGTGTCGAGGCCTGTCATGAAGGGGCTATTCAGATGGTAGACGGTAAAGCTCAGTTAGTGAGCGACCAGTACTGTGATGGCTTGGGAAATTGTCTGCCTGCTTGTCCGGCCGGAGCAATCGAAATTATCGAAAGAGAAGCTGACCCCTACGACCAAAAGGCAGTAGACGAGAAATGCAAGAGTGAGCAGAAACAAAAACAGGAAATGCCGGTCTGTGCCTGTGCAGGCGCGATGCCCCGAAACATTGCTCGGGAGAAAGCTGTTTCAAAACCACCACAAGATACTAAAGAAATAAATAACAACCTAAGCGACATCCGACAGCAACCCTCTGAACTTCA
>NMQN01000082.1 GCA_003575245.1 Candidatus Atribacteria bacterium 1244-E10-H5-B2
ACCCTATCGGGTTCAATAAGGCTGAAAAGTTCGTATCTAGCTTTCTGATAAAGGTCAAATACAACTCTGGTAATTTCCTCATTAAATTGAGCTGTCCTTACTGTTTTTATCACCCCATCATCTATCTTTATCTGTTTAGAAGTATCCTCTAATTTTGCAATAGATCCCATTATATCGATAAAAATTCTATCCGGATTTATTAACTTATCTGCTCGAGATTCTGTCTTTTCAGATAAATCTATCACCACTCTGGTTTTATCGGGATGAGAATAACTTCTAACTTTTAACAGATAGGGCCTTATGGTGTTAATAAATAAAGTCTTGGTCTGATCCTCCCATTCAATGTCTACTTCGGCTATAATTTTTAGCACTTCCAAAGGAATCATCACCCGATTATCGAGAATTCTTGCTGGTACTTCCAGAAAAATTACCTTTTCATCTATCTCTAAAGAAGGATCATCGATTACTAAACGGACTGTATGACCATTAATTTTTACAGTCATCAACTTTAAAGCGGGAAACCAGGTAATCCTTCCACCTAAAGTTTCCACCACATTACGAGCCGAAAAAAATAATCGGTCATTTTCGATAACTGAAGGGACAACTGTTTCGAGAGGCTGGTTATCTAACAATATCTTTATTTCTGAAGATTGGGCAAAAGTTGAAGAAAGGGGAAATAAAATAGCAAATAAAGCTGTTATTAAAATTATGCAGAATATCTTTTTCATATAACCTATTCTATCCCTCCTGGATTAAATATCTGATAGCTAAAACTTTCAAAATAGCTGCCAAAGGAACAGCCACTAATACTCCTAATATTCCTAATAACTGACCACAAATTAACATCGATAAGATTACTGTTAAAGGATGCAAACCTAATCCTTTCCCCAAGATATTAGGATTAAGATATATCGCCTCAAGCTGATTAACTAAAAAAAATAAAACTACGATCAGCAGCAATGTCCACCAGGGGCTGCCCAAGGCAAAAATTAGAGCTAAAATGACCCCCACAATGGGTCCCAAATAGGGAATAAAATTAAAAACTCCACTAACAATTCCAATAATTAAGGCGAATTTCAAATTTAAGAAGTACAACCCTATACCAATCAAGGTCCCCACAATAAAACAGACTATTATCCGACCACGAATAAAACCACTGACAATATGATCTATCTCTTCCAGAACTTCTTTAAATTCTTTTTTATTTTCTCTTGATACAAAAATATACAGATTTTCTTTAAATACAACTATGTCTCTCATTAGATAAAATAAGATTAAAGGGATAATTACTATACCGAAAGTAATGCTGGAAACTATATTGGACAAGTAAATTATGATACTTTGGGAAAAACCTAATACACCCCTCTGTAGTTCAGATAAATTTTCTTTTAGTAAGATCTCTACATCAGCCGGGTTTATGAATTTAGAGAGTTGCGGCTTTATAGATAAAATTAGATTTTGGTAATTTTCGATGAAATTAGGAACTTCTTTGTATAAAATATTAAGTTGATTAATTACGCTGGGGATTAGAAAAAATACAATTAAGATTAACAAGGTAATTATAATCCCAAAGACAATAATAATTGCCAATACCTTCGGAACTTTTTTATGAATAAGATATCTATAAAGCGGATCAAAAAAATAAGCTAACATCAAAGCAAAACTAAAATATATAAATAACCACTTCAGTTTACTCAATACATAAAATAGAATGACAATACCAATGGCTATACTGATAATAAAATTCAATCTCTTGTCTTTTACAAATTCCATAAATAATTTTCCACCTAAAACAACTTTTTACTTATCTATTTATAACAGATTAGCTCATATTATTCAATTTTTTCTATCTAATATTAGTCTAATGGAGCTCTGATTTATCAGAGCGTGGCAATCTCA
>NMQN01000885.1 GCA_003575245.1 Candidatus Atribacteria bacterium 1244-E10-H5-B2
AAGTTTATACCAGACTGGCCAGGTTAACAAAAGTCAACCTTTTAGTTATTGAAAAAGGTCAGTGCAGGTTCAGTATAAGTTCAGTAAGAAAGCAATAAAAAAATGTCCCTGGAATGTCCCCGGGGTGTCCCCAGTTTAGCTAAAAAAAGAAGCAGAAAATTCAACTGATTCGACTGAAAAAACACAAAAAACACAGGAAAAGCACAAAAAGGGGAAGCTCTTATCTATCCCTTAACAAAGGGTCAGGGGCTTTACAGGGGTAGATTAAATTTCGTAGGGTATCATAAGCGGTTAATGCTTGGTAAGCAGATAACAAGGGTAGAAAGGCACCTGGAACGTGAATTTTACTACCAGATTAAAGAAAAGGATATCCTTCAATTATTAAAAAAAGTTAAGGTTAAAATGCTTCACTATCCTTCACTAATTACCAGGCAAATACTAGGCAAAGAATATGCTGGAATGTGATGGAAAATTATACTAGTAGTTAAAGTATTTGCTTATGTCAAAACTCTTATGGTTTAAGGATTTAGGGGGGATAGAAAATAATGATATTATAGTAAAATATAGTAGAAAATTCAGGGGGGATCGATGTAATAAAAGGTTACATCTTCAGGTTTGTAAAGGTTTACATTTGGTTGCCCGCAGGTTTACAGTTATAGCAGATTTTCGGGTTAACAAAAGTCAACCTTTACCGGTTAAAATTTTCTGCTAAAAGGAAAATTTTCATCAACAAAAAGTCAACAAGAACTCAACAGAAAACAATAGAGAATTATTCTGATGAGGCCAGAGCGTTGCCACGGGTTGGCCAGGTTACCGGGTAAGTTTTAGCTAAAGAAGGATTGAAACAGAAGTATCACGGAAGTAGCACGGAAGTTTACAGTTTTAGCGATAAAAAACTAAACCAAGACTATACCGGGACTATACCAAAAAAAGGCTCTGCGGAGAACTCCACTACTACGGAACTACTAAATATTTTTCGTAAAAATAAAAACTAACTGCTTATATCAAGGCTCTTATTATTCAAAGGCTTCAAGGGATAAATAAGAAAAATTATAGTTCGGTATAGTTCACTAATTAGGGGGTAGATTATTCTTTAAATAAACTAAACCAAGGTGATACCAAAGAAGAAATAAAAAGGGTAAAATTATATTAGGATATATTAGAAAATTCAGGGGGTAACTTCTACCATTCTATAATGTAGAATTACCTTCTTTTTTTATTTCTGATCCTGATAAAAATTTTGAGAGAAATTATAAATAGCTTATTTATATCAAAAGTCTTGTTTATAAAAGGTCTTAAAAGATAAAGAAGAAAAATTATAGTTCAATTTAGTTCCGAAAAGTGGGGGCTGGGAAGGTAATAAAAGGCTTTTTTTCTTTCAGGAGATCTCAGGAACCGGGAAAGTCAGGAAAGGGTTAATAACAAAGGGTAAGAGAAGGGAGAAAGGCTTTTATTTTTTTAGGAGATCTCGGGGACCTCGGGAAGGTTAAAAGTATGCTGGAATATGGTGGAATTGATGATACAAATTAGGGGACTGGGAATGTAATAAAATATTACATTTTCAGGTTTACAAAAGGTTGATATTAGGGTTACATTTTCAGGTAAGAATTTCTTACAAAAATAAGAAAGTTAGCTGGTAATTGAAAGGCTTACAGGCTAGGGCTTCTATTAGAAATAAGAAGTAAAATTATATGTCATTATATGACACTAAATTAGGGGGTAAACATATCCTCTAATTGTTGCAAAAGGTTGATATTTTAGATAGACAAAAATAGACATTTCGGGTTAACTAAAGTCAACCTCTGAAAGGTTGACAAAAGTTGACATTTTAAGTTAATAATTTTGATAAAAATAAAAGAGTTAAGCGATGACTAAAAGGCTTATAAACCAGGCTTTCTATTTAGAATAATAAGCAAGATTATATGTCGGAACATGTCGGTAAAATGGGGGTAGATTATCCCATTTTATAGGGTAGATTTATCTTCTTTTTTTATTTCTGATTTACTAAACCAAAGTGATACCAAGGTGATACCAAAAAGCGATAAAAGATTGCACTGGGTCAGAGAAATTAATGTCGTTAGAACGTCGTTATGGTGTCGTCAATTTAGCAGGGGAAAGATGATTCGTTAAAAGCTAATGCATCGAGATTGACAACAAATGATAACCTTAAAGCAGAAATAGAAAGAAGGTTAAAAGGTATAAACCTTATAGATAGACTGCGTTTGGGGTATGTGAGCGAAATTGCTTTGGCAGAGCTGGTTATCATTTTACAAGATGATATAGAAGAATGTCCCCAAAATGTCACCAGTTTAGCTAAAAAAAATGTCGTCAGAGTTTTGTTATGGCTTTGTTAATTCAGGGGGTAGAGATACCCTCTTTTTTTATCCGGGGAATGATCCTTTTAGTTGCCCATAGGTTGGCCAGAAGTTGCCAATTTTAGTAGACGGAACTACTACGGAACTACTACAAAATTTTGCTAATAATAAAATTATCTACTTACATTGAAACTCTTATAAATTAGGCTTCTTAAAAGATAAATTAAAAAAATTATATGATACTATATGATACAAATTAGGGGGGGGATCGATGTAATAAAAGGTTACATTTTCAGGTTTGTAAAGGTTTACATCTGGTTGCCCGCAGGTTTACAGTTTTAGCAGATTTTCAGGTAGATAAAAATAGACATTGGAATAAATTAAATCAAGATGATATCAAGATGATATCAAGATGATACCAATTCAGATTAAAAATTTTGCTAAAAATAAAATAGCCTAGTAACATCAAAGCTCTTATAATTTAAGGGTCTTAGGGAATCAAAGAATAAAATTATATTGCATTATATTGCACTAATTCAGGGGGTAGTATCCCATTTTATAGGGTAGAACTACCCTCTTTTTTATTCTCACGAATACGATCCTTCGATAATATTATGTAAAGTAAACTTATTATAGCTAACTATCCCTTATTCTATAAGGCTTTTAGCTAAAATACCACGCTATATATAGCGTAGGTTAAAGGCGAAAAGCAATGAAAATAGACGTCCTGAAACCCTTATAAACAAAGGGCTTTAAGGGGGTCTTTTCTCAATTACTTTACATAACAGTTATTATAGGACATTGTAAATGTTTAAAAAGGTTTATAGAATTTTATCTCTTTTCTACTTGCTTTATATATTTAGATATGGTAAAATCAGATATATCAAATATTAAGGGGGTTTAAGGTTATGCCTAACAAGAAGATCAAGATAGGTAGAAAGCAATTCTATAATGTAGAAGCCTTATCAAAGATGTTAAAAATACCATCGGAGACGGTCAGGAAGTATATAAACCGGGGCAGGTTAAAGGCTATCAAGATCGGTAAATTCTATATGGTATCAGAAGAAAACTTGCAGAGATTTTTAGATGGGGAAGGTGATAAAAGATAAGCCGAAGGGGATAAATGAGGTTAAATTTAAAAACTCTAAAAAAATTTTGCCTTCTTATAAGTGGGAATTGAAGAAGGCTTGACCGAAAAAAAGAGGAATGAGCATTAAAAATTTAGGGAAGGGGTGATAAATAAAAATTATGAATACCAGGGAAGAAATTATTAATCTTTTATCTAAAAATAAAAAACCTTTGGGTCCTAAAACCATTGCCCTCGAACTTAAAAAAAGTAGTGTGAATGTAAGGAAGATTTTATCTCTCTTATGCAAAGAGAAAAAGCTCACCAGGGTTGGCTTTGGTAAATATGTATTTTTAAGTGTGAATAAAAGTGTGAATAAAAGTGTGAATGTTTTAGGTAAAAGTGTGAATGTTAAGACTCCAGAGGCAAAGAAGTTAATCAATAGGGAAATCAATAAATACCGGAGAACTTATTTTCAGAGGCTAAAAATAAAAGATCCTGAGGCCTACGGAAAAATGAGAAAGGCAAAAAATAGGTATCTCAGAGATTGGCGGGCCAGGAATCCGGACTACAATAAAAATTGGCTAAAAGCATATTATAAAAAATACCCGGAGAGGGTCAGAGAATACCAGAGGCGATACTGGCTCAAAAAAGCTCTACCCCGGGCAGGCAGTTAAAAAAGAATTTAAAGGAAGGTGATAAATAGATAATGCCAGAATATTTATGTCCTAAATGTAAGGGCGTTTTCTGTGGTTGGGTTATGAGATACAAATATAAAGGTATCTGTCCTGTTTGCGGTAGTGAGCTTCAAGAGGTCTATTCTAATAATCAGACCAAGAATAAGAAATTCCGGAGAAGTTTAATCGATAAGGTATTAGAAACTCGTAAGAATTTAAGAAGGGGGAATTTATAAGGGGAATAATGATAGATAAAAAAGAAGAACGAACCTTGAAATGGTGTAGAAAAAATAGGTTGGAGACAGACTGGTTAGATAAATTTAACCAGGGACAAAAAAAGAAGCGATTTAGAAGGAAGGATAACCGGGGCAGGATAATTAACCGGCGATAACAGGCTCGAATAGGTGCAAGTTTTTAACGAAAATAGCTAAAAGTCATAGGCAATCATAAAGGCAAGAAATTTGAGTGGCCTTAAAAGCGAAATTTGAAGGTTTTATTTTTAGCCTAATCAACGAAAAAGCCTTATTTCTCATATCTTCGGGCTCTTTTCAGGATTTTTGATAAATGAAAGGTGCATAAATCCATACAGGGGGACATAAATTATCGCTATCTAGACTACCCAGGAACGTTATTAAGGGGTATTTGGGGGAATCAAGAATGAAAAATAAAATAGGCTGGTGTTCGATGACCTGGAATCCCGCGGTTGGTTGCCGTAGGAACTGTGATTATTGCTATGGCCGGGCAATGAATGAAAGATTCGGCTTTATCAAGAACTGGGATAATCCGGAGTGGAAAGAATCGAATTTCAATAAAAGATTCCCTAACAAGAGCCAAAAGATATTTGTCGGATCGATGAGTGAGATAGCCCATTGGAGAGAAGAATGGATGTCAGATGTATTAGATAAAATCAAAAAATATACGCAACATACATTTCAATTTTTATCAAAATACCCTTCCGTTTATAGAAAATATGTATTCCCTGATAATTGCTGGTTGGGAATAACAATTACTGATAATAAAGAGACCTGCTATTCTGATTTTAGAGTTGCCCCAGAGAATGCAGGACTTATTAAGTTTGTAAGTATTGAGCCAATATTAAGAAGAATAGAACCAGAATCCTTACATCATTTGGAAGTAAATTGGATAATTATAGGAGCTGAAACCGGCCAAAGATCCGGCAAGGTTATTCCTAAAAAGGATTGGATCGAAAGCATAGTCAGATTTTGCCGGGACAACGATATTTCCATCTACCTAAAAGATAGCCTAAAAAATATCTACCCGGAGAGGATGAAGGAATTTCCCACAGGAACGGAACTGAAACTATTTTAAATTAAAGGAGGTGAAATATGAATATACGATTACCAATTAAACTGAAACCAGGCGGTCAAAAAAAGGGAGCAAAGGAAGAATATATAGATTCATTACGGGTATTCGCAGAGGATATAAAGGAAGCACAAAGGGGGATAGATTTCAGTATGAGTGCTCGTGGTTGGTGCTATATCATGGAACAGTTTGGCTTGGAAAAAAGTGATTTTGAAAGGGGACAGATATGGATTAATGAGTGCCGGCTCTACGGATTTTTGGAGGCGGGTTTTATTCTGGAAGATGAAAGTCACGAAGTTGAAGGACAAAGTGATGAAAGTGAATCGGTAGAGAAATTTGTCGAAGGTCAATATGATATGTGGCAAACCGCAGAAGATTATTATACAGATTCCTGGCAACTTTATGATGGTATAAGTTTTTGGGAAGATAAAGATTACTACCTCCAATTACTAGTTGAAAAGGTTGACCTAAAATCGCTCTTCTCGGATATTTGTAACAAATATAAAATACCAATGGCAAATCTACACGGTTGGGGGAGTATAGAACAAAAGGCAGTGATGGCAAAGAACTTCCAGTTAGCAGAAGAAGGGGGCAAGGAACCGGTACTATTGGTCTGTTGTGATTTTGACCCACCAGGTTTATGTATAAGTGATGTTTTAGAGGACTGGTTCGAAAAATATAGCAATTTTACTGGCTGGGATCCTGCAAATCTTAAAGTCGAACGTATTGGCTTAGCTTATAACTTCATTCAAGATAATCACCTCACTTGGGTAGATAATCTACTAACTGCCTCTGGGAAAGACATGAGTAGTCCTCATCATGAATTCTATAAGAAAAATATCTACCATATCCGTGAATATATTGCTAAATATGGGGTAAGGAAATGTGAAGCTAACGCAGTGGTAGTCGTCCCGGAACTAGGGCGAAAGATGCTCCAGGATTTTATAAATAAATGGCTTGGAGAAGATGCCTATAAAGATTATTTGTCAACTTTAGAGACTGAACAATCAAGGGCAAAAGAATTAATTGAGGAAAGGTTAAATAACGAGTAGAAATGAAGAAGAATAAGGGGGGGGAAGGTGATAAATAATGCGAAGATATAAATGCTCAAAATGTCATCGGGTACTTTGTGGCTGGGCTGTAAGATACAAGCTAAAATATAAGTGCCCTGATTGTGGTGGTGAACTTGAAGAAGTCTATGATGATAACTGGGAATTTCGGAGAGATCCGTTCGCTAAGGTATTAAAGACCCGGAAGAATCTAAGAAGTGGTAATTTATAAGGGGAATAGCGATCTTTTCGCTTACGATTGTACCTATCGAAAAAAACAGGGGCCTTAAAAGGCAAAATTCGAGGTTTTATTTTAGCTAAATTAGCAGAAAAGCCTTATATCTTATAGCTTCCAGGATAAAAGGCTAAAAAGGGGGTGATAGAAAGGTATCGAGTAGGTTAAATAAACACTAGCAAAGCGGAAATTAAGCGGTTTTTGGGGCTATTCTGAACGATTTATTTAATATTAAAGGAGGTAAATAATGTTTATCAAAGTAAAATGCAAAGTTTGCGACTGGGAAGGTCAGGAGGTTGTAGGGAAAAAAGGTCATAAACTAAGTGAATACAAGTGTCCTAAATGTGGTGGAGATATAAAAAGAGGCAAGGGACGTAATAACTATCGGAATGAATACGC
>NMQN01000760.1 GCA_003575245.1 Candidatus Atribacteria bacterium 1244-E10-H5-B2
TCCACAAAATTTAATCTGGTTTGGTCTACCAAATCGATTTTGGTTATGGCGATGATGCCGTATTTTATATCAAGTAAATCTACGATTTGGAAATGCTCTTTGGTCTGGGGCATCCAGCCTTCATTGGCATCAATAACTAAAATTACTGCATCGATTCCGGTTGCCCCGGCTATCATATTTTTTATAAGATTTTCATGCCCGGGTACATCGACTATTCCTACTTTTTCTCCGGAAGGAATCTTCATCCAGGCAAACCCTAAGTCAATAGTCATACCTCTTTCTTTTTCTTCGGGTAAACGGTCGGTGTCTATAGAAGTTAGAGCATAGATTAAAGCAGTTTTGCCATGGTCAATATGGCCTGCTGTACCAAAAACAAACATAAAAACCTCTTTTTATTTTAATTTGGAATAGACTGATGTGATGATTTTTATTACTAAATTGTCAGAAGAAGGGTCAATGCAGCGAGGATCCAGGATAAAATATTCTTTTTCTTTTCTCCCTAAGAGGGGAGGACTAAATGAACGCAATTCTTTAGAAAAAATTTCTACCGAACAGGGAGGCTTTATGATTATCAGTTTAGTTGGTAAAGTTTGTCCGGGCAAAGAACCTCCTCCTATAGCAGTTTCCCCTTCTTTGGTAAATACCGGGATATCTTCTTTTTTCAGTTTTTGGCAGATATTTTGACTGCGAATAGCAATTTTTTCCAAGGGGCAGGAAATCATTTTCCAAATGGGAATTTTGGTTATAGCCTCATCTTTTAAATAATATAATAAAATTTTCTGGAGTATAGTTAAGGTGATTTTATCCACCCTTAGTGTTCGAAACAAAGGATGCTGCGAAATTTTCTTCAGATAAACTTCTTTTCCGCAAATAACTCCCCCCTGAGGACCTCCCAAGAGTTTATCTGTGCTAAAACAAACAATATCAGCACCGGCTCTGATACTTTCCTGAACGGTTGGTTCGTGTTTTAATCCAAAATTCTCGGTATTTAAAAATGTTCCACTGCCCAAGTCTACTATTATCGGTAAATTATATCTTTTCCCTAATTTTTTAAGTTCTTTAGCTTTAGCTTGATGAACGAAACCATCCATACTAAAATTACTTTGATGGACTTTTAATATTAAAGCAGTATAATCATTAATTGCTTTTTCATAATCCTCGATAAAGGTCTGGTTAGTAGTTCCGACTTCTCGAAGATGAGCACCGCTTTGTTCTAATATCTCCGGAATGCGGAATCCTCCCCCGATTTGCACCAATTCTCCTCTGGAGACAATTACTTCTTTATTATTAGCCAGAGTATTTAATATTAAAAATATTGCTCCGGCATTATTATTAACCACCAAACTTTTTTCTGAATGGATGAGAGTGCAAAGCAATTTTTCGACAATTTTTCCTCTTTTTCCTCTGCTGCCTTCTACAAGATCATATTCCAAATTAGCATAACCCTGCAAAGAGCTTTGAACTGCTGCCAGCATTTCTTTACCAAGCGGTGCTCTCCCCAGGTTAGTATGAAGAATTACTCCACTGCCGTTTATTACTCCTTGTAAAAAAGATAGGTTTTCTTTTCTAAAATATTCTTTAATTTTATTTATCCTTTCTTGCGCTGAATACAGGCGGCCATTTTTATGTGCATTTTTTTTCTCTTCAGAGATAACTTTTCTTACCATTTGGGTAAGCATTTTTCGGGAATGTTTTTGTATCAAAGGTTGTAGGGCTTTATTTTGTAAAACTATCTCTACACCGGGAATCTTTGATAGTAATAAATTTAAATTATTATTGTTCGTATCTGTATTATTTTTCAATTAAAAAGATTATCTCCTTTGGTGGTATTTGAAGTGAAAAATTAATGGCGGGAGGGGTAGGAATCGAACCCACCGCGGCAATTATAATTAATTACC
>NMQN01000675.1 GCA_003575245.1 Candidatus Atribacteria bacterium 1244-E10-H5-B2
TTTCAACAACTCCTAATCGATCTACGAGTATCTTTTTTATTTTGTCCCTGGATTCCATTCTATTCTTTCACCACCTTTTATTATTGAATAACTTGCTCAGAATAGCCCTAAAACCGCTTAAATATCGCTCTGTTAACACTTTTTTGACTCACTCTATACCTTTCTATCACCCCCTTTATTTATTGAAGACCCTAAAAATAGCTTAAAGTTATAGAATATAAGGCTTTTAGCTTGAAAAATCTCTGTGCAGAGAATTTTGGCCTTCAAATATCGCTTTTAAGCCCCCTCAAATATCGAATAGGTATAAAGACAAGCGTATATTCGATATTTTCACTAAAGACTTGCACCTTTTTCTCTCTTCTCTCTGATCGTCAGTTACTAAATGGGTATATATTTGCGTTGAAGCCAGGCTTTCGTGCCCTAAAAAGTTCTGTATCTTCCTTATGTCCATTCCCGCATTTAAATAGTGAGTGGCTATACTATGCCTTAGCATATGTGGAGTAACCTTCTTATCTATCCCGGTTTCTATTCCGTATCTCTCAATATTTCTTTGTATATTCATTTTAGTTATTCTGCTCCCGGTCCGGCTTAGGAATACCGCCTTGCCTTTGTTACCTCTCCAGAGACTGCGATCCCTTAAATAGCCTTGTAATATCTTAATAGCTTCAGTGGTTAGTGTAGCCTCACGTTCTTTATTACCTTTGCCCAGGACTTTTACAATCCCCCTCTTAAAATCTATATTGCTTAAGTTCAAGCTAATCAATTCCTTTAATCTAATTCCTGAAGAGTAAAATAGATTCAGGATTGCATAATCTCTTTTAGCGGTAAATAATTTATTTCGGGATCTCTTTAGCCAGTATGATTTGTTTTTCCTTCTTTCCTTTAATTCCTCTTTGGCCTTGATCCCTTCCAGGTATGGCCGGTCAAGTAAAAGATTGGTTTCTTCTATACTCAGATACTTAGGAATCCTCTTTATTGCCTTCATTTTTTCCACCTCTTTTTAATTTCTATGCTTATAGTATAAAGGATAGCTTGTTTTCTGTCAAGTGTTTCGTTATATAATAGTAAGAATATAACATAATAATTAAGCATAAAATCTGAAAGCGTTATTTTATATAGGCTTTTAAGTTACTATCTTTTTAAAAATATATAGTGTTTTGTTATTATTCTTTTCATTACTGTAAATTTGATGATTTAACGGCTACCGAATTATCGCTTCCGAAATATTCGGCCATTTAAAACAATTTTTTTCGCTTACCTTTTTAGCCCTTCTACGTTTTTATTTTGTTACTATTCAATTTGTCCCTACCCTCTGGTAGCCATCCCTTCATACGGGTTCCCTTCTTTTGGAGTTGGTATCGCCATAATTTTCTCTAACAATTCTTCAAGAGACTTTATTTCGTTATCTCTATAATCTTTTAGTAGTCCCCAAATTATTTTTCTATATTCTAATTTTGTCAATTATCTCACCTCACTTTTAGCAAATTATTCCTCTTCCTTCTCTTCATTTCTAAATATCTTTTATGGGTCTCTTGATAATCTTTTAGAAATTTTTTCAAGTCAAAATTTCCTGATTGTATCTCTTTTCCAAATTTTTCTAACTCTTTATCAAAACCAGCAATTGTTATACCCTGTATTTTTTTCATTATTCTTCTTCCTTCTCCTCAATTAGTTCCTTAGCACTTGAACGTCCAGTTTCTAAAGCTGATAAATAATCCTTATAAGCATCTTCCCCTAGCCACTTATCTATGAAATCCTGAAGCATTTTTCTCCCTAGTTCTGGGACAATCACTATGGCATTGGCTTCACATTTCCTTACCCCGTATTTAGCAATATATTCGCGGACATGGTAGATATTTTTCTTATAGAATTCATGGTTAGGATTA
>NMQN01000168.1 GCA_003575245.1 Candidatus Atribacteria bacterium 1244-E10-H5-B2
TCATCAGAATAGAAGGCTAGAAAAAGAAAAATTTGATTTTTATAAAGAAGGGTCAATAGATGCTCTAGGTCTAAAAAAAACAAGTGAGTTAATAGAGTTATCGAACTTTTATTTTACATAAAACCATATTAATTCATTAAACCTTTGGGTCGGGGATGCTACACATTTATTGTCAATCAATTTTTACTACTTAAACATTGCTCTCCGATCCAACTAAAAAGATAAAGGAAGGAGGATAAAAATCAATGGATATCCAAGAGGCGATAGAATATGTAATGTATCTAAAGAATTATCCAGTCAATTATAAGAGAGAAAAATTAGATGATTTAATGGAACTTTTACAACGACTTAGAAAGTGCGAAATAATGAATACAGAACTAAATATAGAAGATATACAGAATGTACAAAATAATTAGAAATGAAAAGCTACATAAAGTTATTTATTCGATGTGGGTGGAGGATCCGGATATAGCCCGACATATCCAACCTGGACAATTTATTATTTTAATGATTACAGAAAAAGGGGAACGGATCCCTCTAACTGTCGCTGATTTTAACCGGAGTAAAGGGTTGATTAGAATTGTCTTCCAGGTGGTAGGGAGGACTACTGAAGAACTTTCTACTTTAAAAGGAGGGGATAAATTATTTTCTTTTTCCGGTCCATTGGGTAAAAAAACTCATATCAAAAATTACGGTACCGTGATAACCATCGGGGGAGGTACTGGAATTGCTTGTATCCATAATATTACCCGGGCTCTAAAAAAAGTTGGTAATAAAGTGATTTCAATAATTGGAGCCAGAACAAAAGGACTAATTATTATGGAAGAAGAAATAAGAAAAGCCTCTTCAGAACTTATTATTACTACTGACGATGGTAGTTATGGACGGAAGATATTTGTTACCCAAGTTTTAGAAGAACTCTTAGATACGGATAAATCAATAAAGAGGATATGGGCTATTGGTCCGGCTATTATGATGAAAGTAGTTTGTGAAATTACTAAACCATATCTGATAAAAACTATAGTAAGTCTTCATAGTATTATGGTGGATGGTGTCGGAATGTGTGGTTCCTGCAGAGTTACAATAGGGGGGGAGACTAAATTTTCTTGCGTTAATGGTCCTGAATTTGATGGTCAATTAGTTGATTGGGTAGGATTTATGGATAGACTTACTTGTTTTCAAGAACAAGAACAAAGGTCTTGGGAATTTTATAAGTTAAAGGGAGGAGGTAATTAAAATTATGTGGTATTTATATTTGATTCCGATATTGATTCTTGGGTTAATAGCCTTGACATCTTATCTGTCAGGCAAAGAATTAAAAGAAGATATTGTAAAGAAAAGGCTTTAAACTAATTCGGTGATCCGGTTTTTTTGATTCATCTTTCCGGATTGCCGATCCCTGCCCCCTTAAATAAATATTTTTTCAGAGGGGGCAGGGGGATTCTGAACGAATTATTAATTAATAAAAAAGGAGGCTCGAAATGAAATCTATGGACAGAATAAAAAAGGTAATCGTAGATCTATTAGTAGTTGATGAAAGCAGAATTACAGAAAATTCTTCTTTTCTTGATGATTTGGGCGCAGATTCTTTAGATATACTTGAGATGATAATGATTTTCGAGGAAGAATTTAAGATAGAAATTCCGGATAAAGATGTGGAAAAAATTAAGACTGTTGGAGATATGATTAGATATTTAGATAAATAAAAATATAAACCTAAAAAAAGGAGTAAAAAAAGGAGTAAAAAAATGAGTGAAGAAAAAGAAGAAATGAGACGTCAATTCAGAAATGAATTTATTGATTATGATATTTGGATTCAGGAATTTTCCCCAAAAATGGGAGAGCAAACATCAATTAAAACAACTTTATTACTCTTTAATATA
>NMQN01000676.1 GCA_003575245.1 Candidatus Atribacteria bacterium 1244-E10-H5-B2
CCTTGTAGTTTTTTCTGCTTCCGGTAATAGCTTAAATAATTCTGGTAATTTTGAAGGATCATCTGCATCAATAACTATTAATTCCTTCCCGGTAAGTAAGGCAATATTAGGATCATCAAAAGTTATAAACCACTTTTCAATTTCCTCTAAACTTGCCTTTGTATATTGATATCTTTTCCATCGGATAGCCGGGACCTTAGAATTATTTTTTAAGGGTATTAAACTAAAACCCCTGTTAAGATATTCTTGTATAAATTTTTTTTTGTTCATATATAACAAAATCCTTTCTTCAAGCCTGGCCAACAGCTAAAGCGAAAGGATTTCACAAACTCCCTAACCGCCGGCCAGGTTAAAAGCAGGAAGGATCGATTACCAACCTGCCGGGTATCAAACATCATTCAAATATAACCCTTAATGTAGAATTTACCCCCTAATTAGCGTTTCTTTGCACTCTCTGGTATCTTTCTACCTTTAATATTGCTATATCTGATATCTATGCTGATCCTGGTAAATATCTTTTTTCTGATTTATCGATAACGATTTCCATAATTTATTTATATTTCTTGCCTCTAGCTTAGTTATCGAGTAACCGGGATAGGCCTTTAATAGAATCCTCAGCTTAACCATGTATTCGCAATCGCTAAAAAATTCTTCAATCATACCCTTAATTTCAGATTCACTCTTATATTGAAATGGGTTTATCATAATATTTTTATCCCCTTTCCTTCTTCTGCCCTTTTTCGTATGTTTCCATTATCAGTTCCTTTTTTTCCAGGCTCCCGGCAGTTCTCCATAAATTATTTAACCCCTGAAATTCTACCGCGGTAACATTTAATTTAGGGAATAATTCTAATACGATCCCCAATTTCTGCAAATATTTTAAGCTATTAAACCATGCGTCAACTTTATCTCTAAGCTCTTTTTCTTTCTTTTCTTTTTTACCAAACATTTTTAAATTCACCACCTTTAAATTTATTTTTTTAGAATGTCATTCTATTTATAATCCCGGTTGGAGCAATTAAAGGAAGTAGAAAAGGCTTGTCGCAGACCTTTCGAAAGGCTTTAACTACTCCACCGGGTAACCGGCCAACTGCCTGGTAAGTAAGATTGGCCGGGATATTGAATTTACTTCTTATCGTATATGTGTTAGAATTAGATTGCTTAATTCAGCAAAAATAGAATCAGAGAAGAGTCTATCTCTGTTTCTCTTTGCGTTTCTTTCTCGTCTATCTCTTAGAAAAAGGGTATATTTAAGATCGATGGTCTTAATTGTTTTTCAAGAGATATTAAAGATTTTTTCTGTTATTGTTCGATTACAGGGGAGCCTAACCGCTCTCCTGTTTTCGTTTTGAGCCAACATTTAAAATCTTTATTCTTCTTTTTTAGGTAAAGGTAAGACCTTTAAAACCGCTTCTCTGTAAGTAACCTCGATTCCCTGGCTCTTACATTTTTCGATATATTCTTCAACTTTTAATTCGTTCTCGTTAAGTTCACCTTTTCCTAAAACAGTTAAAACGGCAGTCCTATATTCAACTTCCGGATTTTCTGAAATATATTTTTCTACTTTTTTAATATTCTCTTCCTCTTTTTTAACATTCTCTTTTTCTTCTTCAGTAAATTCTTTCTTAACTGCCGGTTCCGATCTATCAAGACAGGCCACTACTGCATCCCGATAAGTTAAATTTTCGCTTTTATGATCCTCGAGATATTTTTCAACCTTCTTTTCCTCTTCATTAAAACGTATTTCGTCATTAGTTTTTTCAGTCATTTTACTTTCTCCTTTCTCTTTTTTAATAGATTTTTTTATAGAAGATAATAAATCTTCTACATTAACACCCTCTTGATCTGCCAATTCGAGTATTTTTTTAGCTTGAGATCCAGT
>NMQN01000205.1 GCA_003575245.1 Candidatus Atribacteria bacterium 1244-E10-H5-B2
CGGACCCTGCTCCCCTTCCTTTCCAACCTTTTTTCTGAGGGGGCAGGGTTGTTTAAGTGATAGATAATTCTCAAGGAAGGTGAAGGAATGAATAAGATCTCTCCTCCTAAGTGGTTAACGGATTATTATAAAGAATTTAAATTAAAAGAGAAGGCTAAATGCTTTAAAACCTGCTCAAAATGTGGAGAGACAAAATTGATTTCTAGATTTTCTGCTGACCGAAGGAATTCGGACGGTTATAAGGGGATCTGCAAAACTTGCGTAAACAAATATTATAAGCGAAGGTATGACAGGAACAGAGAAAAATTCAAGGCCTTAAACAAAAAATATCGAGAGGACCATAAGGAATCTCGAAAAGAATATCACCAGAAGTATCGAGAGGATCACCGAGAATATTTAAAAGAGACTGCCAGGAAATGGTATTTGGAAAACAAGGAAACGATTAAAGAAAGAAACTTGAAATATTATCATGAGAATAGAGAAGCCTGTCAGGCCGTAAGAGAACTTTGGAGAGAAAAAAATAGAGAAAAAATTAAAAAATACAATAGAGAATATAAGCGAAAACAGACCGCTTTAAATAAATGAGAGGAGGATTGCCGATGATAGTGATTCACATTTATAAAGACAATGCCGAGCAGTTTGCCGGGATAACTTCTGCTATTGATTTTGAGACCCTAAAGAAGAGGCTAAGATTATATTTCAAGAACATGGGAGAAATCAAAGCAAGGTTATATGCTGGAGAAAAAATTTCTATGCCTTATGCAGAGATTCAAAAAGATCGGAGAATAAGAGATATACGGGTAAAAAATGAGCGAAGATCTGAATAAAGTGGGTTAGAAGATGAAAACGATATTAGAGTTAAAGTGGTAAGTAAAATTTGCCTGTCCTGCGGCGTTAAAGGAAACAGTAATTTGCAAATGCTGTGACCCAACGCTTGGTAAGTGTTCCCGTTCCAACATTAATGATGTCTGGTAAAGGGTAGAATAATCGGGGGAACATCGCTTTTAGCTAAAGCGAATAGCTGGGTGCAGGGGTTGGGGTAATCCTGTCGGGACAGGCAATCGGTGATCCGGCCAGACTAAGGACAGAACTGGGTTGCCGATCCCTGCTCTTCGGCTTTTGTAACCATTCCCCCGGGGAGCAGGGAATCTCTAAGAGAGGGGGTTAAAATATTGAAAATTTCAGTAGTTTGCAATCATTGCGATTTTATCGGTCAGTTAGTTGTAAAAGAGAAAGACAAAAATAAATACAAATGTCCGGATTGCGGTCATAGACTAAAAAAAGGAGAGGGAACATATATTTATTTTAGTGAACGTTCAGTATCAAAAAAATACCAGGAAGTTACTAAAAGCGAAAGCTAAAAATTAAAGGGGGTTTTAAAATGTATCCTAAATATAAATGTTTGGGTTGTGGAAATGTTTGGCGGAGTGGAGAAATACTGATAATATGTCCGATCTGCAGGAGCAAAGGGATTAAGATAAAAGAAGGATTAGACACCAAAAAAGTAGTAAAAGAAATCAAGAGGCGGTGAGCTCATTGTCGGGGTTTTATTCTCCTAATAAGATAGCCTATGAAGTAGTTAAAATAGGCAAAGCTAAAACTAATTTATCAATATCTCGTATGATTCTTTTAGGGATCTTAGCCGGAGCATTTATCGGGGTTGGCTCGCAATTAGCAATTGTAACTACTCTTGATCTATCAAAATATTTAGGGACCGGTTTTTCGAGATTCATTTTCGGGAGTGTCTTTTCGGTGGGTTTAATACTAGTTGTAATTGCCGGTGGAGAATTGTTTACCGGGAACTCTCTTCTTATGATGGGAGTATTGAGTCGAGAAGTGAGTCTAAAAAAGATGATCAGGAGTTGGCTTTGGGTTTAT
>NMQN01000858.1 GCA_003575245.1 Candidatus Atribacteria bacterium 1244-E10-H5-B2
GTAACCGGTTTTTTAGCAGCTTTTGCTGCCTTTTTAACTACTGGTTTTTCTTTAGCTTCTACGACTTTTTTAGGAGCGGCAATTGTAGGTTTCTTGACTGGTTTCGATTTTATTAAGGTATTTAGTTTTATAGCTAAGCTTGATTTTTGGCGAGAAGTATTATTTTTAGGTAAAATACCTTTGCTAACAGATTTATCTAAAATTGAAATAGCATCTTTAAAATATTTAATTGATTCTTCTTTCTTTTTTTCTGATATAGCAAGATCAAATTTTTTAATGCTACTTTTTATTTTTGATTTATAAGACATATTCCTTAAATGACTTTTTTCAGAGGTTTTAACTCTTTTTATTGCTGACTTTATTTGGGGCATAACTATTTCCTTTCGATAATGTTAAATTTTACTGGATAAAGTTTAACATTAATTTAGTTAAAAATCAAGCCTAATTCGTATCTCGTATGTCGTATATCGTATATCGTGAAGATTGTTACTCGGTTAGCCAGTTTACCGGTTACCCGGTTAAGAAAATAAGAAGTCAGAAGACAGGTGACAGAATTCAGAAGTCAGAATGAAGAAATAAAAATGTCATTACGGAATAAAGTAAACTTGCCCTCGCGAAAGTAGGGGAAGCAATCTCGGTTTCTTACCGCGTATCATGTAAAGAAAATAGTAATGAGTAGTTTGTAGGGGCACGATGCATCGTGCCCAAGGTAAACAAAAGACAATAAAACAGGAAGGGCACAATTCATTGCGCCCTTACAAAATCACAAAGACTATAGTGATGTCATGGGCAGACAAACCCGTCTCCTTGTCCTGCTAACGACTATTCACTATTCACTAACGACTAATTCGTATTGCGTTAAGAAAATAATAGCTGGAGATAAAAAAGAAAATGGAAACAAAATATAAAATTGCTAAGTACGCAGGAATAGTAATAATTGCCACTATATTTTGTAGAATATTAGGTTTGGGTAGAGAAATAGTGATTTCAAATAGATTTGGAGCAGGGATTGAAACCGATGCCTTTTTTATCGCCTTCATGATTCCTAATTTACTGAGGAGCTTTTTAGGAGAGGGTGCTTTAAACTCAGCTTTCATACCCATTTTTGCAGAGTATTTAACTAATCATGATAGAAAAAAAGCAGAGTATTTTGCCAACAATGTATTAAACATTTTGATTTTAATTTTAATAATAGTTGTAGTTTTAGGCATTTGGGCAGCACCTTTATTAATTAATATAATTGCAATTGGTTTTAAAAGTAACATGTATAAATATGAATTAGCGGTAAACTTAACCAGAATCATATTCCCTTATATTGGTTTTGTGGCAGTTGCTGCCTTATTTATGGCTATATTGAATTCTTATAATCATTTTTTGATACCTGCCTTAGCGCCGGCTATGTTAAATATTTCTGTTATTATTTTTGCTATTACTTTAAGTTATAAATATGGCATATATAGTATAGCTTTAGGAGTAATTTTGGGAGGAATTTGTCAGGCATTAGTACAAACCCCGGTATTAATAAAGAAAAAATTAAAATATAGATTTACAGTAGATTTTAAGGATCCGGGAGTAAAAAAATTATTAAAATTATTAGTGCCAGCAATGATTGGCCTTGCTATTACTCAGATCAATGTTGTAGTGGATAGGACAATTGCTTCTACTTTAATTGACGGAAGTATTTCAGCTTTGTATTATTCTAATAGATTAGTACAATTTCCCTTGGGGGCATTTGGAATTGCTATTTCTATCGCTATTTTTCCCACACTGGCAAAATACACCGCAAAAAATAATATTCCTGAATTTAAAAAATCCTTATTATTTGGTCTAAAAATGTTATTATTTATCACTATTCCTTCCGCCGTAGGGTTAAT
>NMQN01000464.1 GCA_003575245.1 Candidatus Atribacteria bacterium 1244-E10-H5-B2
GGAGAGGCTAATCAATTATTAATTGCTCCTTCCGCCCCAGAAGGGGTGACGGATATTGTATTAGGAGGTTCTCAACTTGCTCTTCAGGTCCATGAATCCTGTGGGCATCCTGTAGAATTGGACAGGGTATTGGGAAAAGAGATTAGCTTTGCCGGAGGAAGTTTTCTGAGTTTGGATAAATTAAATAATTTTACTTATGGAAGCCCGGAGGTGACTATAGTAGCGGATGCAACTGTTCCGGGGGGGTTAGGAACTTTCGACTATGATGATGAAGGCGTCCCTGCCTCCAAAAGTTATCTGGTAAATAAAGGAAAATTTGTGGGTTATTTAATGTCCAGAGAAGATGCCTTTAAATTAGGACTACCGAGTAATGGTGCCGGCCGTGCAGAAAGTTGGAACAGAATTCCCCTGGTTAGGATGACCAATATCAACTTATTGCCGGGAAATTTAGAACTGGATAGACTTATAGGAGATATAAAGGAAGGTCTGTATTTGGATTATAATAAGAGCTGGAGTATAGATGATAAAAGGATAAACTTCCAATTTGGTACAGAGATTGCCCGGGAAATAAAAAATGGAAAATTAGGAAAAATTTATAAAAACGCAGTCTACCAGGGAATAACTCCGGACTTTTGGAAATCTTCTTCACCAATAGCATAGGCAGCAATTCCACCTCCGGACTCAAATATAGTCTGTTCTATTTCAGAACCTTCGGTAGATACAAATATTTTATTAATCTTATAAAAACTAAATGAACCTTCGCTTTTCTTCACTTTGTCTTTTAACATAATCTTGGTAGCTTTTACTAAAAGGTCTATCTTTTCTGAGGGATTTATCTGGAAGGGATCTTTAGTTATAGGAGTGGTATAAGTGGCAATATGTTTATCTTCAGCAGCAAGTCTAATATCTTCTTTTTTAGTTAGAGCAGAGGCTCGGGCAATATCTAAAGCCTTGGCAGCTGCTTCCTGTAAAGATGCTTTGTCTAAATTATTAGAAGCAGCAAATCCCCAAGCACCATTTGCCAATACCCGTATTCCTACCCCTCGATTAGTCAACACATTATAGGAAGATAAGATACCATTTTCTACTTCGATGTTCTCTTTTTCAGTTTGAACAAATCTTAAATCAGCATAGCTTACTTTTAATTCTAACCAATCTAAAATATTTTTTAATATCTCTTTCATCTCATAAATAACTCCTTCCTCTATTAATTTTATCCCACCGACCAGTATATTTAATCAAACGGATAATGACAGGCAACCATATGACCCGGTTCAATTTCTATAAAAACAGGCTCTTCTTCCTTACATTTTGGTTTAGCGTAAAGGCATCGGGGATGAAATCTGCAGCCGGAAGGAATATTCGCCGCTGAAGGTATCTCCCCTTTAATGGGAATCTCTTTAATAGTATTAGATTTGCCGGAAATTGGCTCACATACGGCAGCAATTAAAGCTTTAGTATAAGGATGAAGAGCGTTATCGATAACTTCATCTGCACCAGACATCTCTACAATTTTTCCTAAATACATAACCGCAATCCGGTCGGTAAAATAACGAGCGGTAGAAAGATCGTGAGTGATATATAGATAGGTTAGGCCCAATTCTCTTTGCACTGTTTTCATCATATATAAAATCTCTGCTCGGGTGGATAGATCGATCATGGAAACCGGCTCATCAGCCACAATCATGCTTGGGGACAAGACCAGAGTTCGAGCAGTAGCCACCCTTTGACGCTGTCCTCCGCTTAACATATGAGGAAAGCGTTCCATAAATTCTTCGGGAGGGATAAGCCTTACCTCTTCAAGAGAACGACGAACAATCTTTTCCCGTTCTGCTCTGGTTTCACCCACCTGATGTATAATCAATGGTTCTTC
>NMQN01000626.1 GCA_003575245.1 Candidatus Atribacteria bacterium 1244-E10-H5-B2
ATCCGAAATCAAAAAAGGAAGGGAGTTGAATAGAGAAATGACAAAGGTTAATAATGATTACAAAAAAGATAAAAGTATAGAAAATTGGCAGTTGCAGGGATACCCTGAATCAAAACCTAAAAAGCGAGCGGAAAAAGAAGGAATTGAAGAATTACACAGAATATATCGAGGAATGTTAGAACTTATGAGAATAGGAAGGGGTAAATAATATTAAGGTTAGCGGAACTGATCCAGATTAAAAAAGAAAGGAGGATAGCATGGCAAAAATAAGTGGAGGAGGCCGTAAGATAGGCCGGAATAAAGAGGGATGCGCCGAATATAAAAAGGAACATCGCAGAGAAAAGAACAAAATTAGGAAATGGAAAAAGATGTTAAAGGGATTGCTGGACAATAATGAAACAGCGATAGAACTGAAGAATAAAATTAAAAAATTGGAGGAGGAAGTGATTAAATGAAATTAAGATGGGGCGAAGAAAAAATTAAAGGATTTAGTAAACCAATTAAAAAAGCAGAAGAGGTTAACGATTGGGCCTGGTGGGCTTTATTTGGTGTAATGATACTCATGATAGTTTTGGTGACCTTAAAATTATTGGGGAAGATATAATATGCACATAGCCAAAGGCGGATATCGCAAAGATTTAGGTATATATGTCAGGAGCAGAATGGAGGCCAACGTGGCCCGATATTTTAATCTGAGGGAATGCAAATGGGAGTATGAACCTCTTGAGTATTGTTTTGATAAAATAAAAAGGGGCCAAAGATATTATAAGCCAGACTTTATAATATATTATCTGGATGATTATTTCCTATTTGAAGTCAAAGGTTACTTTCGACCAGAGGATAAAACTAAATTAAGGCGATTCAGAAAATACTATCCGACAAAATTTGTCAGATTGAAGTTCATAATTCCAGATAAATATGCTCGATCTAAGGCCAATGGCGAGATGATTAAATTTTTGTGTGATGATCTAGAAGTTGATTTTGAAGAAATATTAAGTTATAAAGAAATGGAAAAATGGAGCAAATTGATTCCCGGATGGGAGTAAATTGACTTAATAAGGCGGTTAATATAAAATGAAAAGGATAAAAGTAAGGTGCGCAAGATGTGGCAAAAATCTCTTTTTTCTATTGCCAAAAGACCCGGCTAAAGGAGGCCCCATAATAGAGATTAAATGTTATAAAGACCGCTGTGAAGCAATAAATATAGTTGATTATCAAGATCCAGATAGTTTAGTGGTGAGATTAAAAGAATGAATATAAGATTATTTAATAGAAAAAGAAGAAAAAGGCCTGACGTAGAAGATATGGTATGGGCTATAAAAATGCTAATGATGAGCGATAAAGAGATAGAGAGAATGGTCAATAATTTTCGCGATGCCGTAATAGAATATAATAAATAATAGATAATTCCAAAATAAAATATCGTAGAGCTCCAAACTAGAGAGCCAGATTTGAAGAAGCGATAAGCTTTTTTAGTCTGGTTTTTTTGTTTTTAAAAGGAATATATGAAATATCCGGATGATTTTTTAAATAAAATAATATGTAATGATTGCCTTGGGACTATGAGGGAAATGCCTAATAATTGCATTGATACTATAATAACTGACCCACCCTATGGACTAAAATTCATGGGCAAAAAATGGGATTATGATGTGCCTTCAATCGAGATATGGCAGGAATGTTTAAAGGTATTAAAGCCTGGCGGGACTGCCTTAATCTTTGCAGGTAGCAGGACACAACATAGAATGGCAGTTAATATAGAGGATGCTGGATTTATCTTAAAAGATTGCATTATGTGGCTTTATGGTAGTGGTTTTCCGAAGGCAACGGATATAAGTAAGCAGATAGATAAGAAGGCAGGGAAGAAAAGAAAAGTTATAGGAAAATATAGAAGACCAGATGGAAGTGGAGAACGGACGGAAAAGCCAAGTGGTACTAGTAATTTTGGAGTTGGTGGAGATCAGTTTCTGACTGCACCCGCAACCCCCGAAGCTATCCTCTGGAATGGCTGGAAATCACACGGACTAAAACCTGCCTACGAGCCGATCTTGGTTTGTATGAAACCTAATGAAGGCAGTTATGCTAACAATGCTTTGAAGTGGGGAGAGGCAGGGATTAATGTTGATGGAGGGAGGATATCTTATGAAAACGAGGAGGATAGGAAGGAATATACAAAGAAACAAAAGAGCTTTAAAAATAGCGAAAGTACTAAGGGATATGGTAATTTCAAAGCAAGCAATCCTGCCACAAGAATACAAACCAAGGGTCGCTATCCCGCAAATGTAATATTAGATGAGGAAGCAGGGCGGTTGCTGGATGAGCAGAGTGAGGAAAGAAGAAGTGCTGGTAATTATAAGAATATAGAAATAGCAAAACAAGGTGGAGGAATATTTGGTGGTGGCGAAGTTCAAAATAATTATGCAAACGATACAGGTGGTGCTTCTCGCTTCTTCTACTGCGCCAAAGCCAGCAAGGCCGAAAGGAATAGAGGGTGTGAGGGGCTGGAATTAAAAGAATTAAAAGTATCAAAAATTGCAACCGATTCTTTTAAATGTAAAGTCTGTGGTGGTTGGATTAGACCGAATCCCAATATAGATAATCGTCCTAATTCTAGATGTTTTTGCAAGAATCCTATACCTTCTGAAACAAAAACTCAAAATAAAAAAGTTTATAATCCACACCCTACCGTAAAACCATTAGCGCTTATGAAATATCTTTGCACTCTAACCAAGACCCCGACAAGCGGTATAGTATTAGACCCTTTCTGCGGTAGTGGGACTACTTTAATGGCCTGTAAGGAATTGAAACGAGATTATATAGGGATAGATAACAATGCTGAATATTGCGAGATAGCAAAAAGAAGAGTTAATGCTACTCCGGAACCATTATTTTAAGAGGTGATATTATGAAAATAAAAGATGTGCCGATAGACGAGCTCAATCCTTCTGAATACAACCCGCGGGCCCTGACTGAAAAAGAATATGAAGACCTAAAAGAGAGTTTAAAGAGATTTGATTTTGTAGAACCGATAGTAGTTAATTCTGCAGAGAACAGAAAAAATGTAGTTATAGGTGGCCATCAAAGACTGATAGTGGCAAAAGAAATGGGCTATAAGACAATACCGGTTAACTATGTAAAAATTACGAAATTAAAAAAAGAACAGGAATTGAATCTAAGGCTGAATAAGAATTTAGGGCATTTTGACTATGATTTGCTGGCCAATTTCGATGAGGAAATGCTGGTCGACGTAGGATTTAGCCGGGAAGAACTTGATGATGTATTTGGATTGAATATTGATGAAGAATTTGATGTAGATAAGGAATTGGAGAAATTACTTAAAGGTGGGATCAGGAGAGTTAAGGATGGTGACTTGTGGCAATTAGGAGAGCATAAATTAATTATCGGCGATTGCATCGATAGAAATAAATGGGATAGATTATTTGGGAATGAAAGATTCGATTTTATGTTTACGGATCCACCCTATAAATTAGCTTATACCAAGAGGGCCCGAAAGATACAGACTAAGGAAGGAGTAAAGCTAAAAAGGGATAAAGTATATGAAAGTACAGGAAAGACCGATGGAAAGGGCAGGTTTAAAGGCTGGGTTAAAACTAAAAAAGGCTTTGGTTATAGGAGTCAACGCAGTTATTTGGGGGTAGAAAAAAAAGGTGGAGTTCCCGAATATGATGAATGGCTCTCCATAGCCAATAACTTTCAGAATCCGAAGGGAGCCAATATCATGGTATTTGAAAACTGGAGAAATACCATAGAGCTATGGCAGGCAATGGCCAAGTATTGGAAAATAAAGAATATGGTAATCTGGTGGCTGCCTAATAGATGTCAAGGATTTCAAGGCCCGGATACTTCTTTAACAAATACGATATTGCCCCACTAGCTGGAGAAGGGGTAAGAAATGAAGCATACGAAGAAGAATTGGAAAATTATTTAAAAGAAAAGGGCCAGAAGCTTTTAGATACCTATGAAGTAATTTTATATGGACAACAGGGGAAGGGGGCCTACTGGGACAGAAGGAAAGGCACCACATGGGCAAAGGTAGCAGACCATATCACCCACGCAGCAGAAACCGGGAAATCAGGAGGCCAGAATATAATATTTGGCACAAAAAACCAATTCAGATACTAGTACCTTATATAAAAATATTATCACCTAGAGATGGGATAGTGGCCGAGCCCTTTTGTGGTTCAGGATCCACTATCATTGCTTGCGAGATTATGCATAGAAAATGCAGGGCAATAGAGATTGAGCCAATATATGGAGAAGTTATTTTAATGAGATGGGAAAAATTTACCGGTAGAAAGGCAATAAAGTTGAGTGATTAATCAAAATAAAAAGAACAAAAAGAACAAAAAATCGACAAAAAGAAAGGATTACAGGTAATAAATTAAATGCCGAAAATAACCAAAGAGAGCAAAAAAAACATAAAGAAAGCATTTTTAAAATCTCTTGAAGGCGGGGTATCAATAAGCGATGCTTGTACAGCAGCTAATGTAGGTCGTACTGCTATTTGGAATTGGCGGCAAGAATCAAAAAGATTTGATAATAAGGTAAATGCAATTATAGATAGTCGGAATCAGTCAATGGAAGATGCTTTATTTTCAAGTGGTCTAAATGGAAATGTAGCAGCCCAGATATTTTGGCTGAAAAACAGATATAGAAAAAGGTGGAAGGATAGATTTGAGCATGAGATACCCGGAGATATAAAAATAAAAGTGAAGTTTACCGAATGAATGTTAATATACAGATTTCAAAAAAAGTCTTTAATAAAATTTATATACCTTACCTAGAAAACGTTATCAGAACACAAATATTTTTCGGTGGCAGCTCTGCTGGGAAATCCGTATTCATAGCTCAAAGATGTGTAATAGATGTTTTAGAGAATGAAAGGAATTATTTAATAATTAGGAATACGGCAAATACCTTGCGGACATCAGTATTCAATGAGATCAGAAGGATCATTTTATCATTCGGATTAGTGAAATTATTCAAGATAAACAAAACGGAAATGACCATAACCTGTATTACCGGATATCAAATCCTTTTTAGGGGGTTGGATGATGCGGAGAAACTTAAATCGATAATCCCGGAAAAAGGGGTCATTACCGATATCCTGATAGAAGAGGCAACCGAGACAAAAAGGGATGATATCAAACAATTATATAAAAGATTAAGAGGTCTTACAGGGGGTAAACATAAAATCGCAAAACGTCTGACTATGGCCTTCAATCCTATTATCCGGACTCACTGGATATTCAAAGAATATTTTAAGAATTGGGTAGAAGGTGAGACTGAATATCATGATGGAAGATTATCGATTCTGAAGACAACCTATAAAGACAATAGATTCCTAGAACAGGATGATATTGATGAGCTGGAGAATGAGCAGGATCCTTATTACCGGGATGTCTATACTTTAGGGAATTGGGGAATCTTAGGGGATTTAATCTTCACCAATTGGAAGATTGAGGATCTTTCAAAGATTAAAAATACATTTGGGGCCTATTATAACGGTCTGGACTTTGGTTTCAGTAATGACCCTAGTGCGGCAGGGCGACAGGCCATAAAGGGGAAAGTACTTTATATCCTGCAGGAGTTATTATACGAGAAGGGACTGACAAATGATGTTATAGCAGGGAGGTTAAAGCCGGCTATCGGCAAGGAATATATCCGATGCGATTCCTCTGAGCCGAAATCGATAGCGGAATTGAGGGGCTATGGGATTGAAGCTTTAGCTGCTAGGAAGGGACCGGGAAGCGTTAATTTCGGGATTCAGTATCTAAAGCAATTTAATATTATAATCGACCGAAAATGTCAGAATGCAATCAACGAGATTCAATTATATCAATGGAAAAAGGATAAGGATGGCAATGTTATCAATGTGCCGGTGGACAAATTTAATCACTTTATGGACCAGGTTCGCTATGCCCTTAACGACCGGATCTATGAGAGGGAAGAAGAAAAACCTTATACTGCTGAGGAAATAGGGATATTTTAAGATTAAATAAACTAAGGGACCTATAACGGGTATTATGTAAAGTAAATAAATGAAAGGAGTTTATCATGAATATAAAAGAGATTTTAGAAAAGTATGAAAGCGATTTTTCGAAATTAACTACCATTCTATGTAAAGACCCGGTAGAGCGAAAAGTCGAGGATTACAAAAAGCAGTACGAAGGGGAACATGACATCCTCGATAGGCCAGTAAAGACAATTGGGAAAGGAGCAACGTCAAAGGTAGTTCCCCAGGCTAAGTTGGTTATCCGATATCAAAAGAAAATTGTTAATATGGCAGTATCCTTCTTATTCGGTGAACCTGCCAAGGTAATATTAGACAACAAAGAGGACAAATACCAGGAAACCTTTGATCTGATAAATAACGTCTGGGATAAAAACAAGTTAGATTATTTCAATAAAAAGTTGGCACGCCGGCTATTTGTGGAAACGAAGGTGGCCGAGCTCTGGTATGTAATAATTGATAGCGATAATGTAAAACATATCAAGGTAGCTCTGTTATGTAATCAAAATGGTGATGAGATATATGCCCACTTTGACAATAACGGCGATCTGGATGCCTTCACGAGAAGGTATAAACTATTAGAAAAAGATGAAAAGACTTATGAGCATATAGACATTTATACTGCTGAAAATTCTTTTTACGGGATAAAAAAGGAAACCTGGAAAGTAGAAAAGAAAGAGAATCTATATAAGAAGATTCCGGTAATATATTATGAGCAAGCCGAGCCAGAATGGGCAAGTGTGCAGAGTGAGATTGATAGAATAGAAATGCTGGTCTCAAAATCGGCAGACACCAACGATTATTTTGGTTCGCCCACATTGAAGATCAAAGGGAAGATAAGCAATCCACCGGAAAAGGGAGAGGTGGGTAAAATGTTACGGTTTACCGGGGAAGCCGGGCCTGAAGGCAAAACAGAATATGGAGATGCAGAATACTTAACTTGGGAACATGTACCGGAAGCCATGAAATTAGAGTATGAGAATCTAAAAGATATTATTTATTCTATAACCTCGAC
>NMQN01000166.1 GCA_003575245.1 Candidatus Atribacteria bacterium 1244-E10-H5-B2
ACTGGTTCAGGGGGTGTGGTAAGAGATATCCTGGCAATGGGGGCCCGTCCTGTTGCCCTGTTAGGTTCTCTGCGTTTTGGTAATTTAGAAGATTCACACGTAAAATATTTAGTTAAGGAAGTAGCAAAGGGTTTAGCTTTTTATGGAAATGGCATCAAGGTTCCTACTGTTGGTGGAGAAACATATTTTTTAGATAGTTATCAGGGTAATCCTTTAGTAAATGCTATGTGTGTCGGTTTGGTGAAGAAGGAAGACATTGTGGTTGCTGTAGCTGAAGGATCAGATAGTATGGTAATTTTAGCAGGAGAGAAAACCGGTAGAGATGGAGTGGGGAGTGCAAGTTTTGCCTCTCGGGAGTTAAAAGGAGAGGCAAAAGAGATTGAACATCCTTCTATCCCCCAGGGTAATCCCCTTTTAGAAAAGAAATTAATAGAGTCTTGTTTAGAGCTAGTAAAAGAAGGACTTATCTTGGGGATGCAGGATTTAGGGGCAGCTGGGTTGGTAAGCTCTACTTGTGAAATGGCTAGTAAGGGAAATTGTGGAATTGAATTAGATCTTTCCTTAGTTCCTCGAAGAGAAAAAGGTATTACCCCAAGGGAGATTATGCTCTCTGAAACCCAGGAAAGGATGTTATTAATTGCCAGAAAAGATAAAGGGGATGAGATAGGAAGAATATTTGGTAAGTGGGGCATAGAATATACAGTAATAGGAAAGGTAACTTCTGATGGTATTTTACGTCTAAAAGAAGGAGAAAAAATAGTCGGGGAAGTACCAGCAAGATCCTTAGCCGAAGATGTTCCTATCCGTTATTACCAGGGTAAAATTCCTGCTAAACTCAAAGAGATACAAGAATTAAACTCAGAAAGTATTACCCAACCAGAAGATTATAATCAGGCATTGTTAAAAATATTAGCTTCTCCTAATATTTGCAGTAAAGAATGGATTTATAGAGATAATAAAAAGGTAAGTGCTGAAGGTACTGAGGTCGTATTATTTCCGGGAGATGATGCGGGCATATTAAAAATTAAAGGAAGTAAAAGAGGAATTGCTTTTACCACTGATGGTAATGGAAGATACTGTTATCTTGACCCTTTTATGGGAGGAGAAATTGCTGTTGCTGAAGCAGCTCGTAACCTTTCTTGCAAAGGAGTTTTACCAATGGTGGTAACCGATAATCTTAATTTTGGGAATCCAGAAAAAGAAGAGATATTCTGGCAATTAGAAGAATCGGTCAAAGGGATTAGTGAGGCTTGTAGGGTATTAGAAACCCCAGTTATCAGTGGTAATGTTAGTTTGAATAATGAAAGCAAGGGAGAAGCCATTTATCCCACTCCTATAATTGGTATGGCTGGGATAATTGAGGATTGTGATCAGTTCTGCACCATGTCATTTAAGAATGAGGGTGACTTAATTGTTCTAATAGGAGAGAATAAAGAGGAGATAGGTGGAAGTGAATATTTAAAGCTTTTTCATAATTTAGAAAAAGGCCTGCCTCCTCAAATTGATTTAAGCTTAGAAAAATCAGTGCAGGATGCTTGCAGGGAAAGTATTCAAGCAGGAATAGTATCTTCTGCCCATGATTGTTCAGATGGTGGTTTAGCTGTAACCCTGGTGGAGTGTTGTATTACGGGGAGAATAGGGGCAAAAGTAACCCTTAAAGAAAAAATTCGAAATGATGCCTTACTATTTGGAGAGACCCAATCCCGAATAATTGTTTCTATCTCTTCTCAAAATCTATCTTTGTTGGGGGAAATTGTAAATAAATATAAAGTGCCCTTTAAGGTATTAGGTAAAGTAGAAGGAGATAGACTACAGATTGAGGATTTAATCGATTTAAAGGTTGAAGAACTAGAGAGTGCTTGGAAAGGAA
>NMQN01000718.1 GCA_003575245.1 Candidatus Atribacteria bacterium 1244-E10-H5-B2
CCTGGGAGAAAGTTAAGAGAAAAGACCTTACTGTTCAAGAAAGATTAGTAGCTCGCTTTCATTCCTTTGGCCTGGCAGCAGTAGCAGTGAGTGGACTGATCGATGGCATAAATCCCTGCGCCTTTGCTACCATTATTTTCTTTATTTCTTATCTTGCCTTGATTAACCGAAAAGGAAGAGATATTCTCTGGGTGGGAGGGATATTTACCCTGTCCGTCTTTTTGACCTACTTCTTAATCGGAACCGGGGCCTTAAAGATGATTACTTCTTTATCTTTTTTACCCTTAGTCCGAAAGATATTCGTTCTGGTTACTGCCGCCCTTGTCTTAATTTTAGGGGTGGTTAGTCTATATGACTATCTCCAATTCAAAAGGGAAGGGACCACCAAAGATGCTAAACTACAATTACCCTCATTTTTGAAGAATATGGTCCATTCTACTATTCGTAAAAATGTGAGATTGAGTAATTATATTTTAATGGCTGTGGTAACTGGCTTTATAGTTTCTCTTTTGGAGTTAGCCTGTACTGGTCAGATTTATCTTCCTACTATCATGTTTATCAGCACTATCCCCGATTTAAAGGTTAATGCTTTATTCTATCTCTTATTCTATAATCTGATGTTTGTAGTGCCTTTAGTCCTGGTCTTTTCTTTTACTTACTGGGGGACTACTTCGGCACAGTGGGCTGTACTTACCGAAAAGAATTTTGGGAAAATCAAGATGGCAATGGCCCTGCTATTTTTCGGATTAGTCGGGTTGCTGCTCTACAGCGGAATTTTTTACTAGAAATAATAAAATATTTGAAAGTGAATATTAATTCGTAATTTGTTGTAGGGGCACGATGCATCGTGCCCAGGGTAATCAAAAGACAATAAAACAAAGGGCACAATCCATTGTGCCCCTACACCTGAATCCTAATTTCTTTAACGCGATACTTGATACGCGATACGCGATACGAATTACTATTCACTAACGACTAAATTAATATATAGGAAAGGAGAAAGTCATGGTTCGTAAAAATAAAATTTTTATTATCTTGATAAGTATAGTAGTTATAATAGGAGCTTTTTTAATATTTTATAATATTCAAAACAAATCTCCTCAGTCACCCACAATTTCTATTTCTGAAGAAGAATGGGATTTTGGAAAGATAAAAGAAGACGAAAGGCCCGTTCATAGCTTTACCATAAAAAATACAGGAAGGGAAGAGCTGGTTATCAGCCGAATACGCTCCTCCTGCGGCTGTGCAGCCACCATGCTCTCCTCTGATAATATACAGCTGGGAAAGTCAGTTGAACTAAAGGTCACCTTCAATCCTACCGGCTATAACGGCCTGGTTAAAAAAGATGTCTATATCGAATCTAACGACCCCCAGCTCCCCAAGGCCAAAGTTACAATTATTGCCGAAGTAGAATCCATCCCCTCTCCCAAGGCTTTCCTTTCTAATTCCCAATGGGATTTAGGATTGATTTCCCAAGGGGATTTGCCTACTTTTATCTTTACTATTGAAAATAAAGGAGAGCTGGATCTAATAATTGATAAGACAGATGTCTCTGAATATATCCAATATGATACAGAAATACCCTTAACAATTCTTCCGGGAGAAAAACAGGAAGTAACTTTTATCTATGATTCCAGCCAACATGAATTAGGTGAAGTAAAGGAGAGTGTGCGGATATACTGTAATGACCCCAAGAGAAAGGCTTTTTCACTGCGTGTTGATGGTTACATAAAAGAAAAACCTACCCCCGCAGTAAGTATTTCTCCGGTAGGAAGATAAATCTGACCAGTACAGGCTAACTCCAAAAGAGAAACTATAAAGCCAGTTACCACAGCCATTAAAATATAATTACTCAAT
>NMQN01000866.1 GCA_003575245.1 Candidatus Atribacteria bacterium 1244-E10-H5-B2
TACCGGAGAAATGTTTAAAGAAGCAATTGAAGAAAATGTGGCTTATGTGCCTGGTGCTCCATTTTTTGCTGATGGAAAGGGTCAAAATACTATGAGACTTTCTTTCTGTTACCCAAGTGTGGAAGACATTGATGAGGGAATCAAAAGATTGGGAAAAGTAATTAAGAGGAGAATTAAAAAATAAGGTCCGGAAACCCAATTAGTATATAGTATGTAGTATATAGTATATAGCGAAGAAAGAAAGAAAAAAGAAGAAGAAAGAAGCAAGAAGACAAGCGAGATACCTGTCGTGTTAATAACTAAATTAACTGGTAAACTGGGTAACCAAGTGACTACATAAACTTGCAAATTATATTCAAAGCTAACGACTAACGACTATTCACTAACGACTAATTTAATTGGTCAATTGGTTAATCAGTCAATTATTTTTCTAATAAAGAGGTGAACGAGAAAAATGTTAAAAACTTTTGATGAGGTTTTAAATAAAGCCAAAGAGTACGGTCCTAAAAAAATAGCAGTAGCTTCTGCTGGAGCAGAAGATGTGTTAAAGGCAGTCGAGGCTGCCCGAAAGGAAGGACTTGCTGATTCAATTTTAGTTGGCGATAAAAAAGAAATTATTCAGATAGCTAATAAAAGGGGTATTGACCCCACTAATTATGAAATAATTGACCTGCCTGATAAAACAGAGGCAACCCGATGTGCTGTAGAATTAGTCCGAAATAAAAAGGCTTCTATATTGATGAAAGGGATGATAGGGACAGCAAGACTTTTAAAGGCAATTTTAGATAAAGAGATTGGTTTACGAACTGATAGGATACTCAGTCATGTTTATACCCTGCAGATTAAAGGTTATGATCGTTTGCTTACTATGACTGATGGGGGTATGAGCATCAACCCGGATTTAAAACAAAAATCCCAGATAATCCAGAATGCTATCTATTATGCCCATTCAATGGGAATAGAGAAGCCTAAAGTAGCAGTTGTTGCAGCATTAGAATTAGTGAATCCTGATATGCCGGCAACTATCGACGCAGCCTGTTTAGCTAAAATGAGCGAGAGGGGGCAGATTGTTGGTGGAATAGTGGACGGACCATTAGGTTTTGATAATGCTATTTCCAAAGAAGCTGCAAAACATAAGGGAGTTGAAAGTCCGGTTTCCGGAGAAGTAGATATTGTATTGGTACCAAATATCGAATCAGGGAATATTTTTGCCAAAGGTTTAGTCTATTTAGCTAACGCAGTACCTGCAGGATTGCTTCTGGGCGCGAAAGCTCCTGTAGTATTAGTATCTCGATCAGATAGTGCACAATCAAAATTATATTCTATCGCCCTGGGAGTATTAATGAGCGAAATGGCCGAGCTTAAATAGAATTAGATGATCTAAAAGGAGTGATTTTTAATGGTCAAAAATTATAAAATATTAGTAATAAATCCGGGTTCTACTTCTACTAAAGTAGCATTATTTTCTAATGAGCAATTACTATTTGATAAAAAGATTGGGCATAGCAACGAAGAATTGCACGTCTTCCACAAGATTATCGACCAATATGAATTTCGCTTAAAAATAATTTTAAGTTTTTTAAAAGATAAGGGAATTGACCATTCTGCTCTCGATGCGGTAGTGGGTAGAGGAGGATTATTAAATCCTATTTCCAGCGGTACTTATCGCGTAAATGATAAAATGTTAGAAGACCTCCGTAAAGGAGCAAGTGGAGAACATGCCTCTAATTTGGGAGGATTACTTGCTCATGGAATTGCTGAAAAGTTGTCAATACCTTCTTATATAGTTGACCCGGTAGTAATTGATGAAATGAAACCTGTTGCCCGAATTTCGGGTATGCCGGAAATTCCTCG
>NMQN01000198.1 GCA_003575245.1 Candidatus Atribacteria bacterium 1244-E10-H5-B2
AGAAATTTTACCCTGATTTCTGGTGGAGCGCTATCTCATCCGATGAGAGAAATGGGGATAAATTTAATTGTTAGATTATTTTCAGGCAATTGACGAGCATAGCGTTTATCAATTGCCTTTTTTATTTATATTTTTAGAAAAATATTATATCTTTCTGCACGTGATGCGGAACCATAAACAAGGACGTGTACAATACGCCTTTACCGTGATGGATTCCCGCTCCCCGATCAGGTCGAGGACAAGTTTCACGAAAATGATATAAGGTGTAGGAATGACATATTGGCAAATTGAATATGACTGGCAAATTGCCATTGCAGCTTAAAACTAAATACTAACGATTAGCGACTATTTTAAGGAGAAACCAATGAATAATCAAAATAACACAACACCTCAAATTAACCGAGAGGGTTTTTCCCTAAATAATTTTGGAAATTTAGAGTTTGACCGTTGTGAAATTATAAAGTTAGCCCAAAAATATAAGACTCCCTGTTATCTATTTTCTGAAACTATAATTAGAAAAAAATGCCGGCAATATGTTAATGCATTTTCTGAAAGAAATGTTACTTTTAAAATGCTATATGCCGGGAAGGCTTTCTTGGTTAAAGCTATGTGCAATATTTTAAAGGAAGAGGGTTTCGGCCTGGATGTTTCTTCTGGTGGAGAATTGTATACTGCCCTTTCAGCAGGATTCCCTCCGGATAAAATATTTTTCCATGGGAATAACAAATCTAAAGAGGAAATAGAATTCGCTCTTAAAGAAAAAGTTGGCACCATGATGGTAGATAGTGAATATGAGCTTGACTTGATTGACCAAATTGCAAAAAGTTTAAATACAAAAGTTGGAGTAATTCTCCGGGTAACTCCGGGAATAGATACCCATACCCATAGATATATTCAAACTGGCCAGGTAGATTCAAAATTTGGAATCAGTATTGACCGGGTACCCAACTTTATGAAAAAAGTTTTATCCAAAGAACACATTAGCTATAATGGTTTGCATTTTCATCTTGGCTCACAAATTTTTGATCTATCTCCTTATGTTCTCGCTATTAAAGAAATAGTAAAACTGATAAGAAAGATAAAAGACCTTGAGGAGGCTGATACGCTGAATTTAAATTTAGGCGGAGGATTGGGGGTAAAATACTTAGAATCTGACTTGCCTCCTTCTATAGAAAATTTTGTAAATTTAATTGTAGATAATGTAGAAAATGAGGTAAGAAAAAACAATCTGATAATGCCCAAAATTTTAATAGAACCAGGCAGGTCTATTGTAGCTGAAGCGGGTATCACTCTCTATACTATCGGTAACATAAAGGAGATACCGGGAATCAGAAAATACCTTATTGTAGACGGCGGAATGACTGATAACCCTCGACCTATTCTTTATGAAGCAAAATATGAAGGTGTTTTAGTAAATAAAATAGACAGCAACCTGCCCAAGGAAGTGGTTACTATTGCCGGGAAATGCTGTGAATCAGGAGATATTTTGATTAAAGATTTAAAACTCCCTGCAGCTGCTCCTGGTGATCTCCTGGCGGTATTTTCCACCGGTGCCTATCACTATTCTATGTCGAGCAATTACAACCAACTTCCGCGACCACCAGTAGTCCTGGTAAACCAAGGAAAAGATGATGTAATAGTAAAAAAAGAGACTTATGCTGATATTGTAAGAAATGACACTGTGCCAGAATGGTTTAAATAAAAAATAGTATAAAGGTGATATCTATGAGAATAATAGTAAAATTTGGCGGAACCAGCGTTCAGGATCCTGAAAGAATTAAAAAAGCCGCTCAATCAATAATTCAACAAGTAAAAAAAGGATGTGAAATAGTAGCAGTTGTTTCAGCAATGGG
>NMQN01000382.1 GCA_003575245.1 Candidatus Atribacteria bacterium 1244-E10-H5-B2
AATGGGGGGTATAAATAAGGGGTTGGTATGAGTACACCTATTTTTAGCTGAATACCAGGCAAGAAAAGAAACGAAAGTAACTAAAAATCGACAAAAAGGGAAGCAGAAAATGTAACTAATGTAACTGAAAAAGCACAAAAAAGGGAAGGCTCTTATCTATCCCTTAACAAAATGTTGGGGTTTTTTTTATTTGATGAAGGGTAATTGATGATGGCAAGACTTACAAAACTTACAAAAAAACTTTTTTAAAAACATTCAAAAATAATGGAGAAAATGTTAGCAATGCTTGTGAAGTGGCTAATAGCACAAATGGCACAGAAAAAGAGCTTTTTTTAAAAGCCTATAAAAGCAATATGGGTCTTATCCAAAAGGTTTTAATATAAAAAATAACCTATCTAACGGGGGCTTACAGCGATAGAATAAATTATATAGGGTATGGTAAGGGGTTGATGGCTGGTAAGCTAATAACAGGGTAGAAAGGCACTCAGAAAGGCAAATTTCACTACCAGGTTAAAGAAAAGAATTTCCTTCAGTTGTTAAGAAAAAGTTAGGGTTAAAATGCTTCACTATGCTTCACTAAATCAGGGCTTGAATGTTAGTAAAAGTTAGTATTTCGGTTGAGAGAAGTTAAGATTTAATTGTTAGAAAAGGTAGATATTTCAGGTAGACAAAAGTAAACATTTCAGGCTAAAAATTTCGCTAAAAATAAAATTACCTGCCTATATCGAAACTCTTATAATATAAGGGTTTCAGAAGATAAAGAAGAAAAATTATATTGGAATATATGATACAAATTAAGGGGTAGAACTACCTCTTTTTTTATTTAGTAAGTTATACGCAGGTTATACGAATTAGATAAAAAACTGCACCAAGATTGCACCACAACTGCACCAGATTAACGGAAAAAATGTCCCTGGAATGTCCTTATGGTGTCGTCAATTTAGCAATAAAAAAATGTCCCTGGAACGTCCCCAGTTTAACTAAAAGAAGGTATGTAGAAAGTATGTGCAGGGTTAGTGATATCGAAGAAAAATTTCGTATAAAATTAAAATTACTTGTCACGTTGAAACTCTTATAATTTAAGGGTTTCAAGAGATAAAGAGTAAAAATTATATTGCATTATATTGCACTAATTAGGGGGCAAGATGAGAGAAAGAACAGGGAATATAGAAAAACAGAAAAGGGTATACCGGATCTCTTTATTACTGAGAAGAAAAACCCCTGAATTTCTAATTGAGTATATGAGGCAGGAATGGGGTATTGAGAGGCGCCAAGGCTTTAATTACATAAGATTAGCTAAGAAAGAGTGGGCTGATTATTATGCTAAATACTTTGGAGTACCTTTTCAAGTTTATTATATTGCTCAACTCAGAGATTTAACCGATGAGGCTTTAAAGCAGAACGATTTAAAGCTGGCTTTTGATATTGCTAAGGAAGAAGCTAAGATAATGGGTGCTTATTTACCAGGGAAAAGCAGGGGAGAAATTAGGGGGCAGAACACCCTCTTTTTTTATCCGGACAGAGCGATCCCTCAAAGTAACTTGAAAATCACTTGAAAATCGCAAAACGTTGATACATAAGGGTTACAGGCTATTTTTAGGTATATATTAGCCTATATATGTATATTAGGTAATAAGTTAAATAAAATGGCTAAATAAGGGCAGAAAACAGGGTATAGGAATTTCCTAAAAATAGAGTTTAGGCGTTTATTTCCTATTCGATATAAAAGGGATTAAGTAGAATACAGGGAAAGTCATAAAAAAAAGACGCTGTGAGGGTATATATAGCTCAATTCGTCGGAGCTATTGGAGATAGGTTTTTTGCTTAATGAAACTATTCTTTG
>NMQN01000165.1 GCA_003575245.1 Candidatus Atribacteria bacterium 1244-E10-H5-B2
TCATAGGGAAGATCGAGTCCAAAGTTTATCTGTCTCATAATTTTATGGGGATAAAGCTCATGACCTAATAAATAACGAGGACATAAGTCGGTACAATAACTGCATTGACAACAGGCAGCTTTGCTTTGCTTGATAATATATTCAATTCTTAAGGTCTTCTTTAAAACCAAGGGATGGTCCCGAGGTAAAACCAGAATCCCGGTAGTAGTTTTAATTACTGGTGTA
Organism: Candidatus Atribacteria bacterium 1244-E10-H5-B2; assembly: GCA_003575245.1. Next base: position 226 of record NMQN01000165.1, read on the forward strand.
TCAAGATCAAAGACTACCTCGCCCATCATAGGTCCCCCCATAATGACTACAAAATCTTCTATGGTAGGTTCACAAAGATTTATAATTTCCCGGAAAGAAGTACCAATTCGGGCAATTATGACACTCGGTTTTTTTACTTCTCCTATGCAGGTTAGTGCCCTTCTGGTTACCGCTTTACCTTTTTCTGCCATATACACATTTCTCAGGGTCTCTACATTGTTTACCAAGCAACCTATATCCGGAGGAATTCCGCCTTCCGGAATAATTTTGCCGGTAATTTCCTGTACCAGGATAAACTCATCACCAACCGGATAATAATCCTTAAGAAGGAATAGTGATATATTTTTCTTTTCGGCTATAATTTTTTTTATATTTCCCGCAATAGAAAGGTCTTTTTTTTTCAGGGTAATTACCCCTTTTTTTGCACCAGTCGATTGCATAACTAACTCTAAACCTTTTACTACTTCTTCTCCTTGTCTTTCTATAATATATTTATCATTATAAAGAAGAGGTTCGCATTCTGCTCCATTTCCAATCACTACATCATATTTATTGGCTATCTTAATATGGGTGGGGAAACCGGCACCGCCAGCTCCTACTACTCCCATATCCCTTAGCACATTTTCAAGTGCCATAAGTCATTCCCCTTCTTATAAACTATATCGCCTATTTTTTAAAAACGATTTTATTGTGTTCTTCTACCATATCGACAATTCCTACGATTACGCAATCAACTGGTTTTTGATGGGTAACTTCTGTCTGTCTTGCAGAACTCCCCTGAGATATTATCACTATTTCTTCTACTCCCGCTCCGACAAGGTCTACGGCTACCAAATAATCATCATCTACTTCCCCTTTATGGTTACAAGTTTGAACAAGAAGACATTTCTTCCCTTTTATTTCTTTATCTATTTGGGTACTAACTACAGTTCCCACAATTTTACCAAATATCATCTAAAACCTCTTTTTAAATTTTTCTAAATCTGAAGAAGCTGTTTGCTATTCTTTGTCTTTCCTGTATACATATTCCCCCTTAATATCTATAGAGTCGACTATAGATATTATGGTTGCATCACTCGGTTTACCTTCGGTAGTAGCTGTCATCCGGGAACTACTTCCGGCCACAAAAAAGACTACTTCCCCTAATCCTGCACCAACACTATCCATTGCTACTAAATAATCACCCTTCCCCTGCATATTAGAAGGATTAATTTTCTCCAGAAGTAAAAACTTTATACCCTCAATTTTCGGTTCTTTCCTGGTTGATACAACCGTACCCACTACTTTTGCCAGTATCATATTTTTTCCTCCTGTATTATGGGTATATCAATTAATCAGTGCTCATTTTTTCTTTTTTGCTTTTGACCGGACCTCTACCCAAAGGAAGAACATTATCTACATTACTATGTGGTCGTGGAATAATATGAACTGAAATTACTTCACCGATTTTTTGAGCTGCTGCATTTCCAGCATCAAGGGCAGCTCGAACAGCCGCTACATCACCACGTACAATTGCAGTATTGTATCCGCCACCAATTTTTTCATAGCCTACCAAATCTACCCTGGCTGCTTTCACCATAGCATCTGCTGCCTCTACCATTGCCGCAAAACCTCTG
>NMQN01000196.1 GCA_003575245.1 Candidatus Atribacteria bacterium 1244-E10-H5-B2
TGAGGACCGGGAAACATACCACATATAGAGATCACTTTTAATCCATACTCCTCCATTAAGTGGTTTACTTGAATAGGAGAATAGATAGAAGGCTCACCAACTAATTCTATGCCATCAAATCCCATTTTACTTATTCTTTTAACAATATTTTCGAGTTCTTCTCTGCCGAATATCCAATTATTAATATAAATACCTATCATATTTTCCTTATCTCCTTTTAAGATTACTATTATTATATGCAATTTTAAGAGTTCTTTTTTATTTTAGATAATAAAAATAATTTTAATTAACATGACATATGATCATATTATTATCATAACAATATAATAATTTTGTGTTTAGTTAAGTTTTCTTGCGAGGCTTATTATCACAAAAAATATTTAATTATTTATAATTAGTTGTATTACTTTTAAGTGCTGTTTACACTTTCTACTCTTCCCCATAGAGAATAATAATATCTATAAGAAGTTTACACAGAATATTTTACCCCCTCCAAAACTACAATTTATTTAGCTCCACGGCAAGATCTGACTTCTCTAAATCTTCTATAACCTTTTGTTTTAGCTTGAGGAGAACATTTATATATAAACTTTCTAATATGCAAAGTTGGGTAATTCTTTTTGAAATAACCTCCCCTTTAACATTATTTATAAATACTGCTGTTAAAAGAACGATGTCAGAGTTTTTGGCAAGAGTAGATATAGGGTAATTTGTTATCGAGATTACCGTTGCTCCCACTATCTTTGCATATTTTGCTACTTCAACGATATTCTTCGTTCTACCTGAATGTGAGATAATTATTGCTACATCATTTTTAGAAAGATGGGAGACATTTATAAGTTGGACGTCAAAATCTGCTGATACTTGGACATTTAATCCTATTCTAAGAAATTTATGATATCCTGATTGAGCAACAGGAAAGGCATCCCCAACACCGCATAGGACTATTTTTTGGGCCTTACAGATAGCATTGACTGCTTTTTTGTAAGTTTCCTTATCAAGAAGATTTAATGTATCTGAAAGTGTCTGAATAGAAGTTTGGAATATCTTAGCTACAATATCTTCAGACTTGTCGTTCTCATTAATATTTGGATAAAGCTGAATAGGATCTTTCTTTATTTCTAATAAAGCTTTTTTAAGTTTAGGATAACCTTTGTATCCTAATTTTTTGGCTAATCTTACAAAAGTTGCTGCACTACAGTCCGCTCTTTGAGCAGCTTCCACTATTTTTGCATTTGCTATAAAGTCTGGATCTTCAATCAAGAGGTCAACTGCTTTTTTCTCGGCACTTTCCATAGAATCATAGAAAGATCGTAGTCTTATAAGACAATAATGAGGTATTTTATTAGTAATCTTTTCATTTATCTCAATAGGCATTTATTTACTTTATAACCTCCTGTTTATATCTTTAAGTGTAGCATATAAATCTTTATAAATATTATATCTCTCTTCATATAATTCTTGCATTTCGGGATTTGGAGTGTATTCATCCTCAGGAGTTACTGCAATTTTAACCCCCTCTTCCAAAGAGGTGTATCCACCTGCAGCAGTACCAGCGATAATAGCTGCCCCAAGACATGCCGCCTCATAGGTTTTAAGAGTAATTATCTTACAACCTAAGATATCTGCTTTTATCTGCAACCAAATAAGAGACTTTGCTCCCCCTCCTACGGCCCTAACCTCTTCGATTTTTATTCCAGCCTTTCTCATCCTTTCCATATTTATCCTTAATTCATACACTAAAGAATCAAGAATAGCCTTAGATATATCGTGCCTTGTGCTGGAAAGAGTAAGGCCCAATATGGCTCCTTTTGAAGAAAGGTCACACCAGGGAGTCCC
>NMQN01000163.1 GCA_003575245.1 Candidatus Atribacteria bacterium 1244-E10-H5-B2
ACGCTTCTGGATTTACAAGAATAAAACCGGGCTCTGGAATGATAGAGCCGAGATATTTTTAGATTCTATGTTAAGGAAAAGAATTCTTGGCCGTCAAGATTATAAAGTTTACTGTGTCAGGGAGATAATTGAGGATTTAAGGGGCTTGACCTTTCAAGAAAAATATCCTAAAGAATCTCCTCCTAACCTGATCCCCTTTAAAAATGTGATTTTTGATATTGAGACGAGAAAGTCGATTGAATACTCCAAAGATTATTTCTTCATAAATAAGCTGGCCATAAATTATAACCCCGAAGGCGGTAGTGGATGCCCCACAATCGATCGTATATTTCACGAACTTGTCGCAGAAAAAGACGTCCCTATGCTCTATCAAATAATCGCTTACTCAATGTGGAGAGGATATCCGAGCGCCAAATTTTTTATTCTTCACGGGATCGGGTCAAATGGTAAAACTCGATATATTGATGTATTAGAAAGGATTTTAGGAGAGGAGAATATAGCAGACGTGAGTATGACCGATATGCAATTTAATCGCTTTGCTCCTGCAGAACTATTAGGTAAACTTTTGAATGTATCCGGAGAAATGAGCTACCAGAGCTTGAATAAGACCGAGCAATTGAAGGAAGCTACCGGGGAGAGCTTTGTACGCTGTGAGAGAAAATTCAGAGAGTCCTTCAAATTTAAGAATTACGCTAAAATGGTCTTTGTTACTAATCAGGTGCCCCTTACAATGGACCGAACTCACGCTTTTTATAGGAGAGTGGTCTTAGTAGAGTTCCCTCGTATTTTTAAGGAAGGAAATGACGCAGATCCTTTTATCGTTAAAAATATCCCAGAAAAAGAATTTGAGGCCTTAGGTTTATGGGCGCTAACTAAATTAGCAGAAATGAAGACTAACAAGTTTGCTTTTTCTAACCTGGACAGTGTGGAGAAGGTAGCCCAAAAATATGAGTATCTATCGAATCCGGTCCGCAGATTTTTAGATGATTTTACTGTAAAAGAAGTAAATTCTGAGATACCTAAAAATGTATTCTATGATTCATTTATTGCCTTTGCGAAAGATAGAGGAATCAGGGAACTTACCACAAAAGAAGCCGCTTCGGCTATGAAAAGTATGGGATATGAGGAAAAAGTGATAAGAGAAGAAAATAAAATAGTTAGATGTTGGTTAGAATTGGCTTGGAAAAAATAAAAATTTAATGCTTTCTTTTAAAAAAAATATGGGTATCGTTAAAAAACCCTAAAAATGAGATTGGTATAAACAAAGGACTTTTTGAAAAAATGTTACAGCAGTTACAGCAGTTACAGGTTCTGGTTATTAATACATTGATCGATTTTTTATGGAGGAGTAGATAGGTGTATATAAAGGGGTATATAAGTAACAATGTAATAAAAGGGAAAACGTGTAACTGCTGTAACTGCTGTAACAAATCCTTTTTAAGCATTGTCTATAAATGAATGCAAGTCTTGTGTAATAAGGTTTTCAGCGATTTTAGTTTATTTGGGATTAAAATTTAAAAAGAACGGAGGAAATAGAAAAATGAGAGATTATAAAAGTAGAGAAGAATTTAAAAAACTAAAAAAGCAGTTTCTCGGTCTTTTTGATCGATAACTGATAGAAAGGAGAATTAAAATTATGATTAAGAAAAGAAGTAAAGAATCCTATTATGGCAATACTGCAGAGGCACGAAAAATGCAGAGGTCCAATCTGATACCAGGCGGTAAAGATGAGAGAAGAAAAATCCAGGGGGCGAGATATGATTGCTGGTGGGAACTGTCTACTCTTAGGGATAAGCAGTCTATTCTTAAAACGTATAAGAACGATAGGGCTTCTAA
>NMQN01000162.1 GCA_003575245.1 Candidatus Atribacteria bacterium 1244-E10-H5-B2
TATCTTTCATAATTGGTTTAAGAGAAATACTGCATATACCAAGAATTGCCACCTGAGGAATGTTTAAGATAGGCGTAAAACTTTCAATCCCCATTGTTCCAAGATTGGTTATCGTAAAAGTCCCACCATTAAGTTCATCCGGTAAGATAGTGTCTTCTTGACAGGCAGTATTTAATCGTCTTACTTCTTTAGAAATTTCCTTTAATGATAAAAGGTGGGCATTATGGATTATCGGCACCATAAGCCCTCGTGGTGAATCTACAGCAAATCCCAGATGTACATGTTCAAATTCAAGTATCTTATCTCCCAGGAAATGAGCATTCAAAGCTGTATACCTGGGAAGTGTCTTAGCCACTGCATAAATTACCAGATCATTAATGGTAATTCTATCAAGACCCAATTTTGTAGGACTCGATTTTAACCATTTTCGGTATGACAATAAGCTGGAAGCATCGGCAGAAGTATTCAGAGTAAGTTGAGCAGTACTCTGTAGGGATTTAAGCATTCGTTCTGTGATAAGCTGCCGTACTCCTTTCACCGGAATTTCCTTTATTGGCCCCGGAAAAGATATGCCCCGTTCTTTGGTGAGTGGTGTCACACCAGAAATTGTTTTTGCAGTATCTGCAACTGTAGCAAGTTGTTCCTGTTCAGATATCACCTTTTCTACATCCCTTTTAATAATCCTCCCCCCAGGACCTGAACCGGTAAGTTGGGAGAAATCAATTCCCTTTTTTTCTGCAAAACGTCGGGCAACCGGAGATATAGATACTGGACCAGCCCCAGAAGAAGGTCTTATTTTTTTAACCAATTCATCTGGGGTTATAGCTTTCTGATTTTCTACATATTCTTCCTTGGAAACAGAGACAGTTTTTTGGGGAATAAGATGGTCAATTTTCTCTCCTGGCTGTCCGATTATGGCAATAGTATTAAGGACTGGTACATCGTCACCTTCTTTATAAAATATCTTAAGCATTGTTCCAGCCTCAGGAGCTTCCACTTCAAAGACTGCCTTATCGGTTTCCACTTCACAGACAGGTTCTTCAGTTTTAATTTTCTCCCCTACTTTTTTGTTCCATTTAATAATAAGACAAGATTCAACAGATTGACCTTGTTTTGGCATAAGTACTGCTATAGCCATTTTTAAATCCTCCTTACTAGACTTTCCAATTTTCTCTATAACCTATGAATAAGATATACATTTGGCGTTTTTAAAATAAATATTTTATGTTTAATTACTCTTTGTCCTCATTCTTCAGGTAAGTACTTCTTGATATCAAAAGATTTTCTGATTACCTTTCTACCCTCAACAATTGATTTAATTTGCCCCATAGATTTTGCCTGAATCATTAGATTCCCAATGGCAGTTGCTTCAACTGGTCCTGCAAAAACAGGCAGACCCGTTGCATTAGCAACAATTTGACATAGAAGACCATTTCGACTTCCCCCTCCTATAATATATATCTCTTTAATAGATTTACCTGTAATCTCTTCTATCATTTTAATAGTCTCTGTATATTTATCTGCCAAACTTTCGATAACTCCTCTTACAATTTCTGCAGGTGTTTCAGGAACTTTTTGCCCTGTTTCCTGGCAATAAGCTTTTATTCTATCTGGCATATTATCATCAATTAAACCAGGTTTTAAAAATCTTAAGTCATCAGGGTCAATTCTAAAATTAGCTGGTCCATATTTTAAGGCCATTTCAGTCAGTTCATCATAAGAATATGACTTTACCTTCTCACCCCAGAATTTTTTACACTCCTGAATAATCCAGAATCCAGTAACATTCTTTAAAAATCTGAAACCACCGTCGGCAGAACCCTCATTAGTAA
>NMQN01000693.1 GCA_003575245.1 Candidatus Atribacteria bacterium 1244-E10-H5-B2
ACTGGTTACTATATTGCATAATTCCAATCTAAAGGTCTTTTCTTGAGGTGTTTCCAAAACATCTGAAATAATATAAGGTAAATCCCCTGTTGTAATAGTTTCTTTTCTATCGCCAAGTTCAATAATTCTCTTTAATACATGTTTTTTTTGTGCTTTAGTAAGTTCAATGTCAATTTCTTCTAAATTATATTCTAAATTAGATTTTCCACTTAATTTACCTAAAGCATATTGTCTCTTACGATTAAATCGTTCGGGAAAAAGAGAGGTAACGTAAAGATTGCCCTTTTTATCTCCATCTGCATGAATCCCAGCAGTCTGTGTAAAGACATTTGAACCACATATGGGTTTGTTAAAAGCTAATCGCTGCCCAGAAAAGGCTTCAACTGTTTTACTGAGATGAAATAAGTGTTTTTCTTCAACTCTTGTTTTAATTTTAAGAAAATCGTGAAGCCCAACCACCACTTCTTCTAAGGGAGCATTTCCTGTACGTTCACCCATACCATTAACTGTGCAATGTATTCCCTTTATCCCTGCTTCTACGGCTCTCAAAGTATTTGCCGTGGCTACACCATAATCATTGTGGGCATGAAAATCAAAATGAAGATTGGGATATCTTGCTAAAATTTCTTTAATAAATTCATGAACTTGGGAAGAATAAAGAATTCCAAGTGTATCAGGTAACATAAACCGTTTTATCGGTTCTGCTTGAAGACTATCTAAAAGATAATAAACGTAATCTCGAGAATTAATCATCCCCTGAGACCAATCTTCCAAATATATATTACAAGTAATTCCCTTTTTATTAGCATATGCAACAGTTTCTTTTATGTCTTGAGCGTGCTGTTCTTTGGTCTTTCTTAGTTGATTTTTTAGGTGATTCATCGACCCCTTGCTAAGGATATTCATTACTTTTCCGCCAAAATTATAGATCCAATCGACCGATTCTGTCTTGTCTACAAATCCCAAAATTTCTATCTTCTCTACACAGCTCACCTTTTTAGCCCAATCGATTATTTCGGCCACAGATTGTTCTTCTCCTTTACTCACTTTAGCACTAGCAATTTCAATTCTATCTACTTTTACATCTTCCAGTAAAATCTTGGCAATAGTTAATTTCTCCTGAGGAGAATAACTCACACCCTTCATTTGTTCTCCGTCTCTTAAAGTAGTATCCATTATTTCTATTTTCTTGTTCATTTTAATCACTTCCTTTTATGTTAGTCGTTAGTATATAACCCAGCGTGGAGCGTATAGCGTATAGTATGATAAACTAAAAACTTAAAGCGAAAAGCGAAAAACCATAATTTAAAATTCAAAACTTTTTTCTTAGTTTTTAGTTTTGAGTTATAGTTTTGCATTTTGCGTTTTTCACTTTACATTTTATATAATACGCCCCTACTTCTTTCTCTCTCTTGCATTTTTCTAACCAGGTAACCAGGTAACTAACTAACCAACTAACAATGAGTAGCTGAAGCTGAATTATAAGCTATTCTATTTACTGCCTTAAGATAAGCTCTTATACTTGCCTCTAAAGTATCAGTACTTGTACTCCTACCCGTAAAGACATTTCCTTCCTCATCCTTTATCTTTATGGTCGCCTCTCCTTGAGCGTCTTTTCCTTTAGTTAAAGCTCGCACATTGTAATCTACTAATTTTACCTTAAATTTGGTAATTCGATCTATTGCCTTAAAAGAAGCATCTACCGGGCCGTCTCCACAAGCAGCATCTTCAAACTTTTTATCTTGGTATAATAATCTTACTGTCGCGGTTGGCAAAGTCCTATTACCGGTATTTATATGAAAATATTCCAATTTAAAGGTCTCTGGGATTTTCCCTATTATCTCTTCTGATACAATAGCCTCTAAATCTTCAATAAAAATCTCTTTCTTTTTATCTGCCAATCTCTTAAATTCTTCAAACACTTCATTTAATTTTTCTTTATCTAAAGTATACCCCATCTCTTCTAACTTCTTCTTAAGGGCGTGCCGCCCTGAATGTTTCCCTAAAACCAAACTATGGCTTTCTAAACCTACTGATTGAGGAGTCATAATTTCATAAGTAGTACGCTCTTTTAATATCCCAGCTTGATGGATACCTGCCTCGTGGGCAAAAGCGTTTTTCCCTACTATCGCTTTATTAGGCTGAATCGTAAAGCCTGTTAATTTGCTCACCAATCTACTAATAGGATATATTTGTGTGGAATTAATCCGGGTAACTTTGTGATAAATATCCTTCCTGGTTTGAAGAGCCATAACAATCTCCTCCAAAGAAGCATTTCCTGCCCTTTCACCAATTCCATTTATAGTACACTCTATTTGAGTAGCCCCATTTTTTATTGCTTCTAAAGAATTAGCCACAGCTAATCCCAAGTCATTATGACAATGAACACTAATGACTGCCTTTTCAACATTAGAGACATTTTCTTTAATATCTTTTATTAATCTGCCAAATTCCTCTGGTTGGGCATATCCTACTGTGTCAGGCACATTTATTATGGTGGCACCAGCCTTAATTACTTCTTCAAAAATTTTATATAAAAATTCTTTCTCGCTCCTACTGGCATCTTCTGCTGAAAATTCCACTTCCGGACAAAGCTTGCGGGCATATCTTACCGCCTCAACTGCCCCTTCTAAAACTTGTTCAGATGAAAGCTGTAGTTTATACTTCATATGAATAGGAGAAGTGGCAATAAAAGTATGGATTCGTGGACTTTCGGAGTACTTAATTGCCTCCCAGGTTCGTTCGATATCTTTCTTTAATGTTCGAGCTAAACCAGCAATGGTACAACCTTTAATGGTTCGAGCTACCAGCTTCACCCCTTCAAAATCCCCCGGTGAAGCAATGGGAAAGCCAGCTTCTATTACATCTACATTAAGATTCTCTAATTGCCTGGCTACCTCCAATTTTTCATTAGTATTAAGTGATGCACCCGGACATTGCTCTCCATCTCGAAGCGTAGTATCGAAAATTACTATATTATCTATCATCTTATTTTCTCCCCCCATTTCGCTCTAATGTTTTTATCTTGAAATATTTACTCGGAATAATAACTCCCGATTATTTTAATAAAAGTAGTACATTCTTCTAAAGATTTTAATGCTTCTTGAGTTTCTTTCTGGTGTAACCCTTTTTCAAAATCAGTATAAAATACATACTCCCACGGTTCCCTTTTGCTGGGTCGTGATTCTAATCTGTTTAAATTAATATCCCTTAGGGCAAACTCCTTAAGACATCGATAAAGCGCTCCAGGCTTGCTCACTACTGCAAAAATAATAGAAGTTTTATTATTTTTAGGATCTAAATTCATTTCGGGTGATAAGATTAAAAAACGAGTATAATTGAATTTGTTGTCCTGAATGTTTAAATTCAATATTTTTAAACCATAGAGTTCTGCCGCCCAACTACTGGCAATAGCAGCTATATTATTTTCCTTAGCCTCTTTAATCATCTTTACACTCCCGGCAGTATCATATGCAGGGATAACCTGACAGGAAGGTAGATTTCTTGATAAAAATTCTTCACACTGAGCCAGTGCTTGAGGATGAGAATATACCCTTTCAATTAATTTAAAATCAATCTCTTCCTTAGTTATTAAACAATGTTCAACCTTTAACTTTACTTCTCCCACCGCAAATAATTTTTGGTGTAATAAAAGGTCATGAACCTCATTTATCCCGCCAGTCTGAGAATTTTCTATAGGCAAAATACCGTATTCGGCTTCTTTGTTATTTATTTTTTTAAAAACCTCACTAAAACTTTTACAAGGAAAAGGATCTATAGAGTTTCCAAAAAATTTGAGAGCCGCAATTTCACTAAAAGCCCCTCTTTCCCCCTGAAAGGCAACTTTATTTTTCAATCTCCTCACCTCATTTATCAATTCACCAATTCAACGATTGGCCAATTGAATTAGTGAATAGTCGTTAGTTAAAATCTTTTGTAAAAACTTTTTACTTATCTAATCCAACATCCTAACAGTTATGCAGTTTTTTGTTTTTATGCAGTATTAACTAAATACTATTCACTAAAATGCTAACTACTAATTATTCTTCACGCAATACACAATACGATATTAGTTTTCTATCCAGGGCATCATGCGGCGTAATTCTTTCCCTACTTTTTCTATAAGAAAATTAGCTTCTTTATTGCGCATTGCTCTAAAGTAAGGTCTCCCCACCTGATTTTCGATAAGCCAATCTTTGGCAAACCCTCCGTTTTGTATTTCTGTCAATACTTTTTTCATTTCCTTTCTTGTTTCTTCAGTTATAATTCTCTTTCCCACCTTTAAATCTCCATATTCAGCAGTATTACTAACACAATCTCGCATATGAGTAATTCCACCTTTGTAGATTAAATCCACTATTAATTTTAATTCGTGAAGACATTCAAAATAAGCAATCTCTGGTTGATATCCAGCTTCTATTAAAGTATCAAAAGCAGCTTGAATCAAGGAGGTAACTCCTCCACAAAGAATTACTTGCTCACCAAACAGATCAGTTTCGGTCTCTTCTTTAAAGGTGGTCTCTATCGTCCCTGCCCGAGTTCCCCCTATTGCCTGGGAATAGGCTAACCCAATTTCTTTAGCCTTACCCGAATAATCCTGATACACAGCTATCAAATTAGGAACACCTTTGCCTTGAACATACATCTCCCGCACTAATTGACCCGGACTCTTAGGTGCAATCATAATTACATCCACATTATTAGGAGGAATAATCTGACCAAAATGGATATTAAAGCCGTGAGAAAACATTAAGACATTACCTTCCTGTAAATTTTTCTCAATCCCTTCTTGATAATAGACTTTCGCCTGTATTTCATCAGGAATTAACATTTGAATAACATCTGCCTCTTTAGTTGCCTCAAAAATACTCATTGCTTTTAATCCATCCTTTTCAGCTTTGTTCCAATCTGGATATTTATCTCGAGGACCCGCTCCAATAACGACTTTTAGTCCACTATCATGCAAATTAAGAGCTTGTGCTCGACCTTGGTTTCCATAACCAATTACCGCCACAGTCTTTCCTTCTAAATATTCTTTTTTTACATCCTTGTCATAATAAATCTTTGCCATTTTTTTAATACTCCTTTTTGTTTTGATTTTTTATCTAATCTTTAAAACCGATCAGTTTTACACATTACTCTTATTATTCTTAATCAATCTATTTTATATTTTTAAAAAATGTTTATTCAACTTGTTTTTTTTAACCCAGAAGTAGTAACGCTCCCCCTGGATAGGGCAATTTTACCGGTTCGAACAACCTCTTTTAAGCCAAAAGGACGCAATAATTCGATCAGAGCGTTAATCTTATCCTCTGTACCGGTAGTTACAATAGTAACTATCTGACTATTTACGTCAATTATATTAGCTCTAAAAATATCTACCGTTTGAATTATCTCCGAACGAGCTGGTAAGGAATTAGTATTTACTTTGATTAAAGCTAATTCTCTTTCAACTGAATTTTGAAGAGAAATATCTTTAACCCTAATCACATCAATTAATTTATTTAGCTGTTTAGTTATTTGTTCCAAAACCCGTTTATCTCCTTTGACTACAATAGTCATCCTGGAAATATCAGTTTCTTCGGTATGACCGACCGCCAGACTCTCAATATTAAAACCACGACGGGTAAATAAGCTTGCCACTCTCGCCAAGACACCGGGATGATCTTTAACTAAAACTGCTATAGTATGTCTCATAATTTATCAACTCCTATCATTTTAGATATAGGTGAATTTGGAGCCACCATAGGAAATACATTTTCTTCTTTGGGGATAATGCAATCAATTAAAACAAATTTATCTAAAGAAAGGGCTTTTTCTAAAGCAGGATATAACTCTTGTTTTTTATTCACTCTTATTCCCGTTCCTCCATAAGCTTCAACTAACTTCACAAAATCAGGATTGCCATTTAAAGTAGTTTCCGCATATCTTTTATCAAAAAATAATTCCTGCCATTGTCTTACCATTCCCAAATAACCATTATTCATAATAATCACCGTAATAGCCAAATTATTATTAACAGCAGTAGCTATTTCTTGTTGATTCATCTGAAAACTACCGTCTCCTGAAATACAAATTACTGTTTTTTCAGGACAACCCATCTTTGCACCAAGAGCAGCAGGAAAACCATATCCCATTGTCCCCAAGCCTCCCGAGGAAATAAAACTGCGAGGTTGGGTATATTGGTAATACTGGGCAGCCCACATTTGGTGTTGCCCCACACTGGTAACAATTATTGTATTATTCTTTGCAATTTTACTAATTGTTTCCATAATATATTGTGGTTTTAGCTCTTGGTTGTTAATATATTTTAAGGGATATTTTCTTTTAAGGTCTTCTATCGTATTTAACCACTCTGTTTCTTTCTTTTTAAGAATATATTTATTTAATTTTTCTAATATATTCTTGGTATCACCTATAATGGGAATATCTACCAAAACATTTTTCCCTACTTCAGCCGGATCAATATCAATGTGAATTATCTTGGCTTTCAAAGCAAATTCATCTAATTTTCCGGTAATTCGATCGTCAAATCTTACTCCTAAAGCAATGATTAAATCAGCATCACTAATAGCATAATTTGCGTAAGCAGTGCCATGCATGCCCAACATTCCCAAAGATAGAGAGTGAGTTTCGGGAAAAGAGCCTAAACCCATTAAAGTTGTAGTAACCGGGATATTAGTTTTAAGAACCAAATCTCTTAATTCCGAAGAAGCATTTGAGGAAATTACTCCTCCTCCTGTATAAATAATTGGTTTTTTTGCCTTGCTTATTTCTTGCGCTGCTGCCTTAATCTGTTTAACATTTCCATTAAAAGTTGGTTTATAACTATTTAGACTAACACTTTCAGGGTATTTAAACTCAGTTTGTGCTAATTGGATATCTTTAGGAAAATCTATTAATACTGGTCCTGGTCTTCCTGTTCGGGCAATATAAAAAGCTTCCTGCACAATCCTGGCTA
>NMQN01000897.1 GCA_003575245.1 Candidatus Atribacteria bacterium 1244-E10-H5-B2
TTCATTTACCATACTTTTTTCTCCTTGCCTAACTTTAGATTGTTTTTACTTATTTTTTAATCTTTCTGTCAGTGAAGTGTTTCTATGAAATGTTTTATTATTTTTAATGGCAATCCATAAAGCCTTTTTAGTCCCGACTAATATCACCATTTCTTTTGCCCGAGTAATTCCAGTATATAATAAATTTCTTTGAAGGAGTAAATAATGTTGAGTCATAACCGGGATAATAACCATTCGATATTCACTCCCCTGACTTTTATGAACAGTAATAGCATAGGCTAACACCAACTCATTTAATTCAGTAAAATCATAATTAACTTTTCTATCATAATAATTTACTTCTAAAATATGTTCTTCCACATCTATATTTTTAATCCTTCCTATGTCCCCATTAAAGACCTCTTTATCATAATTATTTTTTATTTGCATGACCTTATCATTCACTCTAAAAGAATAATTCCCATATTTAATTTCTTTTCCTTTTGAATTTAATGCCTCTCTCAGACTGTAATTTAAATTATCTGCACCCACTTCCCCTTTATACATAGGAGAAAGGACCTGGATGTCACTTACCGGGTCTATTTTATATTTTGAGGGAAGGCGGACAGTACATAAGTTAATTATTTTTTGAGCAGCAACCTGGGGGTTTTCTTCTTCTATAAAATAGAAATCTCTTTCTCTCTCTCCTTTAATGACAGGATATTTCCCCTCATTAACTCGATGAGCATTTACAATGATCAAACTCCTTTGGTCCTGTCTAAATATCCTGGTTAATCTCACCACCGGAATAGTTTCAGAATCGATAATATCTTTTAAAATATTTCCCGGACCTACAGAAGGCAGCTGATCCACATCACCAATTAAAATTAAAATGGTACCGGGAGAAACCGCTTTTAAAAGGCTATTCATTAACAGGATATCTATCATGGAAACCTCATCCAAAATTATTACATCAGTTATAATGGGGTTTTCAGAATTTTTAACAAAAGTTCCTCTCTTGGGACTGTACTCTAATAACCTATGAATAGTTTTAGCCTTTCTGCCGGTAGTCTCACTTATTTTTTTCGCCGCTCTGCCTGTAGGTGCTGCTAAGACTATTTTTAATTTTAGTTCCTCAAAAAGTTCAATTAAGCCCAAAGTAGTAGTAGTTTTACCCGTTCCCGGACCACCGGTTAACACTAATACTCGATTCAGAAGAACTTTATTGATGGCATCTTTTTGTTCTTCAGCAAAAGAAAAACAGTACTTTCTTTCCAAATATTTTATCTTCTTTTGCACATCTATATTGATCAGCTGTTGAGGAAACTTCAATAATTCAATTAATTTTTTACTCACTCCTAATTCAGCAAAATAATAGAGAGGTAACCATACTCTATCTTCTTCTGCTATAATCTCGCAGTTATTTTTTAAAATACTTAAAGCTTTCTCAACTAATGATTCTTCAACTTCTAATAGTTCACTACCGTACTTAATTATTTCAGTAACAACCCCATAACAATGACCCTGATTGGCTAATTCGTTTAAAATATATTTAATTCCTGCTTTTACTCGTGCCGGAGAGGTAGCCTCTATGCCCAAATTTTGCGCAATCCTATCCGCAATTTTAAACCCGATGCCAAAAACATCATCCACCAATCTGTAAGGATTTTCCTTTAGTTTTTCAATAGCTTTATTCCCATATGTTTTATAAATCTTAACTGCATATCCGGTAGTAATCTGATAGGTTTGTAAAAATATCATCACTCTTTTAATTTCCTTATGTTCTTCCCAGGATTTACTGATCATCTCTACTCTTTTTTCTGCAATACCCTCCACCTCAGTT
>NMQN01000489.1 GCA_003575245.1 Candidatus Atribacteria bacterium 1244-E10-H5-B2
ACTATAGTACATAATGGGTTAAATCTCCATGCTATGCCGACCTCGGTTCAGAATATTGTGATTGGTATGATTATTATATTTGCAGTATTTATTGATCCAAGAAGACTCTTCTTAATCTTGCTATCGAAATAATTAAAATCGCTGGTGTATACCTTAAATTTTACCATTCCAATCTACTCCTTAAATAAATTGCAAATCTTCTAAAAAAACAATGTTCAGCCTATATTAGCTTTTGGTTCTTCGTGATGCCAGTCTAGAAAATATTTCTCCCAAATCTCTCCGCCACATATCAATAAACACTGCAAATATAATAATCATACCAATCACAATATTCTGAACCGAGGTCGGCATAGCATGGAGATTTAACCCATTATGTACTATAGTAATAATCGATGCTCCAAAAAATGTAGCAATAATATCTCCTTTACCCCCTCCAAGACTAGCACCTCCTACAACTGCAGCAGCTATTGCAGAAAGCTCCATGCCAACACCATAATTTGGAGATCCAGAATTAAGCCTGGCTGCCATTAACACGGACCCAAAGCTGGCCATTACTCCTGCAAAAATAAAGGACATCACAACTGTTTTCTTTACATTAATCCCAGAAAACCTCGCCGCCGCTGCATTACCTCCTACAGCATATATTTCGCGACCCAGTTCAGTATATCTCATTATTAAGGAAAAAAGTATGAAGAAGAAAAATACGTAAAAGAATACATAAGGAATACCAAGAATTTTTCCATAAAAGATTTCAGTTAAAGTGTCAGATATTGAGAAGATAGGCGATCCGTTATTAAATAAAAAAGCAAAACCACGGAATATAGTCATAGAAGCAAGAGTTGTGACAAATGATGGTATTCGCAGATGTGCTGTCAGTACCCCGTTCCAAAACCCCAAAAGAGCCCCTATTATTACAATTAGAATGATTGCAAACGGGGCAGGAATTCCTAAAAACTTGATCATCGAAGCGAGAATCATCGTAAGTAAAGCAATTGCTGAACCTGGAGAAAGATCGATTCCTCCCGCGATGATGACTAAGGTAGAGCCAATCGCTACCAGAGATACTATACTTACCTGTAACATTAAGTTTCTCAGATTACCCGGAGTGAAAAATCTATCAGTAGTTAATCCGACGATAATAATTACAATAATAAGAGCTATAAGTGGTCCGATATACGATGATGCTTTTCTTTTTTTAATATTTAACATATTGTTTTTCAATTTATGCTCCTAATTCTAAACTTGATTTACAAATGCTTTTTCTATCAAATATTTTTTGTTGATATTTTTTACTTCTTCGACAGCAATTATTTTTCCTTTATTTACAATACCAATACGATCACTCATCGCTAAGAGTTCTTCAAAATCAGAGCTTATAAATATTACACCCTTCCCGTGACTTGTGATGTCATTAATCAGTCTGTAAACTTCCACTTTAGCACCAATATCAATTCCCTGTGTGGGTTCATCCAAGATAAAGATATTAGCCTCACAAAACATCCAACGTGCAATTATAACTTTTTGCTGATTTCCTCCAGATAGAAATTCAACAGATTGTTCAACTGCCGTTGGTGTGATTTTTAATTTGTCAATGTATTCCTTAGCAAAAATTTCTTCTTTGTTTAGATCTAAAATTCCACAATGAACAATTTTCTTTAATTTGGCAATCGATACATTATTCACTCCATTAAAATTCATAAATAGACCGTTATATTTCCGATTTTCAGTAAGCAATGCAACTCCGCATTTAATCGCCTCTCTGGGTGTAGTAAATTTTTCCTTGGTCATTACCACTTGACAGTTTTGAAGTTTAATACTCCCATCCGTAATGTCGTCAATTCCAAAAATCGCATGACCAATTTCTGTCCTTCCAGATCCTATTGAACCTGCTAAACCAAATACTTCGCCTTGATGTACTGTAAAGCTCACACCGTTTATACCTTTTTTGGTATGAATGTCGGATACTGTCAGCAATGTATCATTAGTTCGATTAATTTGCTTAGGATAATGCTCCTTGACATCGTGGCCAATCATCAAATTAATTATTTCTTTAACCTTTATCCTACCTTTTGCTCTATCACCTACTACCTCACCATCCTTAAGAACAGTTACACGATCCATTACACTGAGCTCGTCTAAACGGTGAGTAATATATATAATACCATACCCTTGCATCGCCATATTAAGTACAATTTCATGTAATCTCTTCGTTTCCTCCATCCCTATGGCTGCTGACGGCTCATCCATAATAATCAGATTTGCATTCCTTGATAACGCCTTAGCAATTTCTACCATTTGCTGTTGTGCAATAGATAAATCTGCAACTATATTGAGTGGATCGAGATCAATCCCCAATTTTTTCAAAATTACTGAACTTTTCTTAACTATTTCTTGCCAATCAACTATAAATGGGAATCTTTCTTTTCGTGGTAATCGACCAATATAAATGTTCTCCGCAACCGTTAAACTTGGAACAAGCGATAATTCCTGGTAAATCGTTGCCACACCAAGCGAGCATGCCATCATCGGATCATGTATTACAATTGGATTTCCTCGATAAAATATCTTTCCTGATGTCGGTTGGTAAACCCCGGACAGGCATTTAACTATAGTAGACTTACCACTTCCATTCTCACCTATCATACCATGTACTTCACCACTATAAATCTTTAGAGAAAGATTATTAATTGCCTTTACTCCGGGAAATACTTTTGTGACATTTTTCATTTCCCATAACAGTTCCTTTATCTCATTCATCGTTACAAATGACCCTTCTTTAATCCCAAAGATATAAATTATTCACAGCTGGCTCCCTTCCAATTAGTGGAAGAGAGTCAGCTGCGGTTTTAAATACTACATTAATTAAATACCAAAATATTAATTTGTTAATACTGCTTTGAAGGCTTTGGATACAAAGTTTCGGGATGTTGCAGATATTTGAGCACATTAGATTTATCAACAATCACCGTAGGCGTTTCAACATACCCACCCTTGTAATTTCCATAAAGGCCATCTAAAGCCACTTGCAATGCAATTCGACCCATTAAATAAGGTGTAGTATTTACCGTTGCGGTAACCTTCCCAGCTTCAATCTCTTCAAGAGCTGCGGTATCCCCATCATTACCAAGGAGGATAAGATCCTTAAGTCCCAATGAAGCAGAAGCTTTTTCTGTTCCCATTATCATGTAGTCGTTTGCAGCAAAAATGAGGTTAATATCAGGATGTGCCTGTAATATATCCATCCCAGCAACATTCCCTCCTTCAACATTCCATTTTCCGTCAAGGCTGGAAACAATGGTAAAATTATTTAAAGTCTCAACAACATCAACAAATCCCCCAATTCTTTCTGTAGAATGATACCCTGGCTGGCCTTCGATTAAGCCGACGATTACCTCTTTCCCATTCATTAATTTTTTGGCATATTCACCCATCTTTCGCGTTCCATTCCTTTGGTTGTAACCTACAACTCCGTGAATGGGTGTGGGAAAATCAGGAATGTCTGAATTTACAATTATTACCTCAATTCCTTTATCAACCGCCTGTTTGACAAGAGGAGCAGCAGCAAATTCATCATGGGTAGATAAAATAATGATGTCAACGCCACGAGTAATAACATCCTGAATCATTCCCATTTGTCCCATGATATCTGCACCGCTCTGGGGTGCAAGCATAAATGATTCTGCGCCCACCTCTTCTGCTAAATTTTTAATACCTTCACCAATAGCCATATAATAATTAAACTCAGTAGCCGGAGGCATATAGGCAATGATTGGAGCGTCCCCTTCTTTATATTTCAAATTTTCAAACCCCGCTTGAGCTTTGATGTAAACAGATTCGGCGTATTTCTCTTTTTCCACATAAGAGAATTCACCCTTTGCCTCCACTCCCTGACCACCAATAAAGGCTTGCGGTAAAACACTCAGCACAAATACAGTTACCAGAAAAATTTTTAAAATTCTTTTCATTTTGTCCCTCCTTAAAGACATTTTTTTCAAAATCTCCAGATTCTAATTAAATTTTTTACCACCTCCTAACTGTATTTTTCTCGGTTTGCATACATTTCAGCATAAGTGCAGTCATAAAATTCAAAGATGTTTCCGAATGGGTCTTCACAATAGAGAAGTCTGCAACCTGGGAATACTTCCCAAATCTTGCTCCTGACTTTTCCGCCATTCTTCTCAACCTTCTTCATACTTTCCTCAAGATTAGAAGAAGTGAACGCTATATGAAAGATTCCTGTTTTCCAATATTCAAAGTTATTTTCTCGGCGCTCTGCCGCTGGATCTTTGAATTCAAATAACTCGATACCGACACCATCTGCTGTAGTCATATGAGCAATTCTAAAATGTTTCATTCTGCTCCCAAAAATGTCAATACAAAGTTCCCCGATACCAGTGTCATCAGCTTTAATTCCTTCTGGACCCATTATCAGTCTTAGCCCAAAGACTTTTCTGTAAAAATCAATTGCTTTTTCCAAATCAGTAACCGAAACTCCCACGTGATTAAAAGGATACCTGTAATTTATCATTTGAATAACCTCCTTTGAATTTTTTACTTCTATTTTTTTTATTTCTCTTGCCGACGCTGGATTTTAACTTCAGAGAGCATATCGTGGCTTTTTACCGAGCAATACTGCTTTTACCTCTTCTGCTGCTGTTCTCCTGGCTTCCGTAATTGATTCCTCAGAATAGTACGCAGAGTGTGGCGTGATAAGACAGTTTTTAAGTTTTAATAGCGGATTAGCTCGGTAATTCCAGTGTTTTTGTTTAGCTGGTTCATCTTCAATATCGTCGAGACCAGCTGCAGCAATCCTACCTTCCGAAAGAGCCTTATAAAGAGCTTTGTTATCAACTATTGGTCCTCGAGCTGTATTAATTAAAATCGCATTCTTCTTCATTTTTTTGAGTTCTAACTCGCCTATTAGGTGACGTGTGTCAGATGAAAGTGGCACTTGTGCGCAGAGAATATCAGAATTGTCTAAAATTGTACCAAAGTCTACTTTCTTTACACCTTCTTCCTTCATAAAGAAGTTGTCTACATTAGGATCGTATGCCATCACTGTAAATTTTAACGCCCTTGCCTTTCTTGCTATATTCCGACCGATTTTTCCAAAACCTATGATGCCGAAGATCTGCATTTCAAATCTATGAATTGGTGTACCTGAATTTAACCAATGCCATTTCCCGCATCTTGTAGAATCAACATACATAGGAATCCTTCTGGCCAGTGTAAGAGCAAGCGCTATCGCATGATCAGCGACTTCATCGATACAATAATATGGGACATTCGTAACAATTATCCCTCTTTTACGGCACGTTTCAACGTCAAGAATATCCACACCTGTCCCATATCTCGCGATAATCTTGCACCTGCAAAGCTTTTTAATAACATCCTGCCTGATCTCTGCATATTGCTGAAGAATAGCGTCAGCGTCTGTAATGTACTTTAACAATGCTTTCCCCCCACTTTTACACTGTGCATCAACAACCTCTGCACCAATGGGCTCCAATATACTCTCCTCAATACTCAAATCCGAATAATCACGATCGCTGATGACGACCTTGAATCTTCTCATCATCTCTCACCTTCTTCATCTTATTTTTCAAATATTGAGCTTACGCAATTTCTGCGAAGGCTCTTACTGGGAAACCGTCAACGTCTTTTATTTTCAGAGGTATAGCATAGAACGTGAATGTTTCGGTGCTGATCCTATCAAGATAAGCAAGTCCCTCTACTAATAGAATCCCGGCACTAAGGAGTATTTTGTGCGCATCAGGGTTATCTTCCCAGTTCAACGTTGGTGACTCAACTGCAAGCATCTTGATTTTCTTTTGAACAAGGTACTTTACCGCTTCAGTCGAGACATTTGGATTGTCATAGCCATACTCATGGGAAGGAAACTTTTTATACCAGTCTGTTCGTAAGATAATTATGTCATCACGAGATATTACGGAATCATAACTTTCTATTTCCTTACGTGTTATTAGTTCCTTTGCTTTTTTGTAAGAAAAGTCTAATAGTCGGGCATTACCGATTAGACGATCAAGAGGTACTCTGTCGAGAGTAACTCCTTGTTCGAGAAAATGATACGGAGCATCAATATGGGTGCCTACATGTGAACTGAGAATCACTTGAGATAGGTTATATCCGTCCTGATAAATGCTTCTGTATTTATTAACAAAGGTGATTGGATCCAGGTCAAGTGCACGGGTACCGTCTTCAAGCATTAATGTCAAATCCAAAAACTTTCTCATTTTTATACCTCCTTTATTAATCTTATTTTTTCTTAAATTTATCAAGCGCAATTGCACTAAGGAGAATTGCACCTGTAAACACTTGTTGCCAGTAGATGCCTATCCCGGCAATGTTCAGCGCGTTTATCAAAAGCTCAAGCAAGAAAGCACCCAGAACTGCGCCAAGAACAGTACCTTCACCCCCTCTAAACGATGCCCCACCTATTACACAGGCTGCAAGAACTGGAAGGGGTGTGCTTTCGCCAATTGTTACTGACGCCATCCCCATCCGAGCCGTCATACAAATCCCGGCTATTCCAGCAAATAATGCCACTATGACATAATTTAAAATTTTTATCCTTTCAACATTAATTCCACACATTGTAGCTGCTTCCTGATTGCTTCCCACATAATAACTTAATCTGAACAGATATGACTTCCTGAATAAAAAATCGCCCACTATTGCTATTATAAAAAAGTAATAAACGGGATACTGAAAGCCTTGGAATGTACCTTGGCCGATTTGGTTGAATGAATCTGGCAAGTTAATTATCGCGTGTCCATTGGAAATTACCAGAAGCAGACCTCTGACTATTATCATCGAAGCAAGAGTTGTTATAAATGGATCGAACTTCAACTTAGAAATAAATAGTCCATTTAGAAAACCCACTGCTCCAGCTGAAAGGAGAGCGAAAATCACAGAAAAAGTCACAGGAATTCCAGCTCTAAGGGAAATCCCGGCTATAATTCCAGCTAATGCAAGCGTGGAACCGACAGAGAGATCAAGCCCGCCGGTCACCAGAACCCCTGTCATCCCGACACTGATAATTCCAATCATTGTCGTACCAACAAGCAGCCCTCGTATATTAGTTAGTGTAAGAAAAAAGGGAGAAATGAACTTCATAACAATTATTATCATCAGAAGAGCTACAGCAAGAATAAATTCTCGGGACTGCAATAGACTCTTTAGAAGTTTAGCTTTTCCTTCCTTCTTTATTGATGGACCCACTAAAGGACCTTCTCTAACTTCAGATTCCATGCTTTTGTCCTTCTCCTTTCTTTATAGACACC
Organism: Candidatus Atribacteria bacterium 1244-E10-H5-B2; assembly: GCA_003575245.1. The sequence continues at coordinate 7,305 of NMQN01000489.1, forward strand.
AGACCAGTAGCATAAGCCATAATCTTTTCCTCAGTCGCTTCTTTCTGTAAAAATTCTCCCGTTATCTCACCTTCGTGCATGATTATTATCCTATCACACAGTTGAATTATTTCGGGAAGATCAGAGGAAATAACCACTATGCCAATTCCGCCCTTGTTCAGCTCTCTTAGTTTACGATATATCATTTGCTTGGTGCCTATATCTACACCTTTGGTAGGTTCGTCAACGATAAGGACATCTGGCTTTATGCCTACCCACATACTAAGAAGAACTTTCTGCTGATTTCCACCTGAGAGGTGTAGAAGGTTTTGTTTGAGTGTTGGAGTAATGATATTGAAAGATTTCTGCATTTGCTTGGCAAATCCACTGATTTTCGAGTTGGCCAAAAAGCCTATTTTGTTCGTAAAATTTTTAGCCTGAGGTGCAATTAAGTTCTCGTCAACACCCATTTTCAGAAATAGACCTTCCTTTTTTCTGTCTTCCGGAAGATAGCCGATGGAATTCATTATAGCATCCTTTACTCCCTTTATTCTAAGCATTTTCCCCTGGTATAAAATATTTCCACTATCCAAGGGATATAAGCCAAGAATTGCTTTGAACAATTCGGTTCTACCTGCCCCAATAAGACCAAAAAAACCGAGAATCTCACCGTGGCGTAGATAAAAACTCACATTTTTGAATAAGTCTTTTGAGGTTAGGTTCTTAACCTCAAAGTATTTCTCACCAATTTTAAAGGATAAATTCTTTGTCCCATAAAGTTCCTTAATTCTCCGTCCAACCATCAATGTGGCAAGATTTTCTTCAGAAACCTTCTCAATATTTCTGGTATCCACAATCTTCCCATCCCTCAAAATGGTAACTTTATGAACAAATCCGAAAAGTTCAGATAGGCGATGAGTTATATATAATAATGAAACACCTTTTAGGTTAAGGTTTTTTAAAAAATTAAAGAGAGAATTGATTTCGTCAATATCCAGTGAAGTAGTTGGTTCATCAAGAATCAAAATACTCGGGCCAAGTAAGATTACACGTACTATTTGAAGCATTTGTCTAAGGCCTATAGATAAATTTCTCACCAGCGTTGCGGGATCAATTTCAATCCCAAAAACTCGCAATCTAAGTGAGGCTTGCTTTAGCAATTCTTTTTTATTTAAAAATCCAATTTTTCTTTCATTTAGTTTATTAATAAAAATATTTTCCGCAATTGTAAGATGTGGAAAATCATTTATTTCTTGGGGGATAACGCCGATTCCACCTGCAATTGCTTCCGCAGAGTTATGAAAGTTTACTTCTCTATCATTCAGAAGTATTTGGCCTGAATCGGGCCGAAAAACACCAGCAAGGATATTCACGAGAGTAGATTTACCCGCGCCATTCTCACCAATAATTGCATGTATTTCTCCTTCTCTTAGCTCCAACGAAACTTCATCAAGTGCTTTCACTCCTGGAAAGGATTTTGTAATATTACTAACCTTTAATAGAATTTTCCCGTTAGCCATCCAACATTCTCCTTATTATGTGCAGGGTGAAATATACCCTCACCCTGCACGATGGTGTGACTATAAATTACCACTGCCTAAGGAAATACTCCCAGTTGTCTTTCGTGACCATAGTAACGCCTGTATTGATCCATACAGGTGCTGCCATAATTCCCGCTGCTTCGTTGTCTGTTGTTACCGGCATGGGATTGTGACGTAAGCTGAAGAGGATCTGCATTCCGTAGAATGTACTCAGGTGACCCTTTTGTGCAACAGATGCATCTATTAAACCTTTTCCAATATATTGCACCGTGTCGCTGTTTCTGTCCATACCTAAAATCTTTACCTTGCCGGCCAGACCCGCCTCCTTGACTGCCGTAACAGCAGACATCGCACCAACTGAATCAACACAAACAAATGCATTGAGATCCGGATGCGCTGTCAGTATCGATTTTGCCACAGATATTCCCGTGGGAAGATCCGCTTTAGTATCACCTTCAGCAGCTATCTTCATCTCTGGATACTTCGCAAACGTATCTCTGTAACCCTGCGCTCTGTCTTGGAACATTGGAGCTGTCATACTCAGTATCCCTATCTTACCTTTTTCATTTAAGATTTTTGCAAGATACTCTCCACCGACCACACCTACTTCATATTGATTGATCCCCACGAAAGCTATGCGCTTAGATCCGGGAACATCTCCACAAATGGTAACAACCGGTATACCGGCTTCTATGGCCTGATTTATTACTGGGCCAAGTTCTGGACCTGGTGGAAATATAAGTATCCCTGCCGGATTCATAGCAATCGATGCTTTCATTGATGATATCTGAGCCGGTGTATCGTAGGCGGAAGGTCCCATCACCATAGTCTTAACTCCCAGCAGTTGTCCAGCAAGCTCAAAAGCCTCGATATGAACATCGAAAAACTCAATGTTTCGCATACAGAGATTGAATATATACAACTCACTCGCCGTATCTGGATTTTTGAGCACATACTGCTCTACTGGATAGAACTCGGACGGTTGTTCTTGTGCGAATGTTATGTTACCAAAAGCCAATACTAAAGCCAATACGAGTAGCAAAAATACTTTTCCTGATTTACCAATACTCATAATAAAAGCTCCTTTCATTTAAAGATATTGTTCATTTTTTCTTTGAAAGCTCTAAAAGGGGTTGTGTAAAGGAAATATTACCTCTTTACTTTTCCCTATTTGAAAAGCTTTCTTTTCCAAAATTAAACTATATTGCTTATCTCCTCACCTCCTCTTGGCCTTTTATTTTATACTGAGTTTTAGCTTTTCCCAAAAAAACCAATTTTAATCACTGAGTATTAACATATTTTTTCTACAAAAATCACATTTTCTATTAATTAATGAAAAAACTTAAATTTTTTACCTTTGTTTTGTTCAAGGTATTTTTGTTTGTAATCCTCCCTTGGTGGAGAAAAGATATCAATGGCTTTGCAATCAATTTCGCGGATGAAGGCCCCATGTTTTATGTTAGCCGGAAGATAGATAACATCTCCTTTCTGTACTCTATATATTTTATCTTCAATAATCTCATCACAATAACCTTCAATCACAACCATGATTTGCTCTTGGGGATGAGAGTGAAGCTCAAAAGCGCTACCTGCTTTCATAGTAAGAAAACTAATCGTTGCATTTTCACCCCCGATTAAATGACTCAAGGATCCTGGTACCAGTTCAGTAAGAGGCACCCCCTCATACGGACGGACAATATGTTTTTGTCGATCTTCCTGGGTTGCTTTATTAAAATCAGATTCTTTCATGTGCTGCTTCTCCTTCCTTTGAGTTTCTTTGCATCTTTCAAGAAATTCGAAAATTAACCCTATTATTAGATTTTTTAGTACTCTATTTTTCCTTATGTGCTCCCATATCAAAATTATTATCAAATAAGAATTTTAAGAATCATTTTTTCAATTATACTTAGAAATTACTCTATTTTCTTTCTAAAGGGCGGAAACAATAATTTAAGCTAAACTCTATTAATGCTGTATCCCAATCGCATAGATATCTCCCTGCTTGTTTGTATAAGAACTTTTTTTAGATCATTCTGTGCATTTTTATCTATCCTGAAAATAGGGCTTGAAATACTAATGGCAGCTATTACTTCACCTTGGTAATTCCTAATGGGGGCAGCTACACAGCGAACATCCTTTTCGTTTTCTTCTCTATCTAAGGCAAGACCCTGTCCTCTTACTTTAGCAAGTTCTTTTTCTAATTCTTTTTTATCAGTGATGGTATTCTCGGTAAGGCGAGGAAGCACTTTTTTACTTAATATTTTCTTTCTTTCTTCCGCTGAAAGATAGGCTAATAGCACCTTCCCTAAAGCAGTACAGTGCAGGGGGGCTCTTTTACCCACATAAGAGATCATCCTTATAGTTTGAGAAGACTCCTCTTTGGCCAAGTAAAGAACTTCTCCTTCTTCTATAACTCCTAAATGGACAGTTTCATTACACTGGTTTACTAACTCTTTTAAATAAGGGGTGGCCTCTCTTACCAGGTCCATTTGGTGAAGTTTGGCCATACCTAATTCTAAGGCCTTCAGACCTAATTGGTATTTCTGGGTATGGGGATCTTGTTCTACATAACCCCAGTGTTTTAAGGTATCTAATATACGGTGAATGGTACTGGGGTAGAACCCTAATTTTTCACTGAGCTCAGTCATATTCATAGAGGAACCTTTTTGAAGTAAAATTTCCAGAATAGAGAGGGATTTATTTAAAACTTTTATGGGGTACTTGGGGGATTTTTTCATCTTGTTTTCCTTACTTCTTTTTCTACATTACAGAAATTAGTTCTATTTTTATTCTGTTCTTATTATACAAGGTGAATTTTAATTTTGTCAAATTATTTTTACTTTGTCCGGGACATCACATATTAGAAAGGCATTAGAACTATAAAAATAAACCTGAATAAGAACAATGAAGGTTTTGTCATTTATCTAAAAGTTTTGACTCGTCGTAGAATATTTTATTCTGCTTTTTATCCTGGTGTCTTTCTAAAGCCAGCTGAATCAATTGGTCGATTAAATCAGAATAAGGGATACCGCTCGCCTCCCACAGTCGAGGATACATACTGACAGAAGTAAAACCGGGGATGGTATTAATTTCACTTAAATATATTTTATTTACTTTTTTACTAACAAAAAAATCTACACGAGCCATACCAGCAGCATCAACAGCTTTAAAGGCATGAAGAGCAATCTCCTGAACCTTTTTGGATATTCCATCAGGTAAATCTGCCGGAACAATTAATTGAGTTTCCTTATCTATATATTTTGAATCATAATCGTAAAATTCTCCTGCCGGTTTAACTTCCCCTACTACTGAGGCTTGGGATTCATCATTCCCCAAAACACTGCATTCTATCTCTCTTACTTCCTCTAATCCCTCTTCAACTAAAATCTTTCTATCATAAGAAGCAGCTAAATCTATAGCGTTCTCTAATTCTTCTTTCTTGTGAACTTTAGTTATCCCTACACTCGAACCTAAATTAGTGGGCTTTACAAAAAGAGGATATTCGAAGTCATCTTGAACTAAAGACAAGATTTTCTCTTTATCTTTTTGCCACTCTTTTCTTTTAATAGTCATCCACTTTAATATGGGCAAACCTCTATGTTGAAATATTGTCTTCATTAACTCTTTGTCCATAGAAATTGCGGAGGCTGCTACTCCCGCTCCCACATAAGGAATATCCGCTAATTCTAAGAGACCTTGTACTGTTCCATCCTCTCCATAAGGACCGTGTAATACCGGAAAAATTACGTCTAATCTTTCTAAAGCCGAGCTTTTATCCAATCTTTGATTATTGTCTATGTGGACCAGGGCTCTACCGGAAGGGTCATTCAATAAAATCACTGTGTTTTTCCCTTCTATTTTGCCAGATTGAAGAGCCAATTCAGAATCCTGTGGAGAAATCCATCTGCCTTCTTTAGTTATACCGATAGGTACTACGGTATATTTATCTTTATCTATTGCTTTAATAATTGAGGAGGCAGAACAAAAAGAAACCTCATGTTCTCCCGACTTTCCTCCAAAAATTAGTCCTACTTTTATTTTTTCAGTCTTCATATTGTATTATGCCTTTCTTTAAATTTTCTTGTAAATTTTATTTTTATAAATTTAATATTTCCATAGTTCCTTCTTCAATATCTAAATATAGCAGTCTGTTCCGAAAGAGTTTACCTCTTTTTAATAATATCTTAACCACTTCTTGGGCTTCCAAAGAAGCAATTAAGGCAGGAGTTACCGTAGGAGCACCTAATTCAGCCTCACTTCCATGTTCAGGTAAATCTTTATCAGAGCCATAGATTAATTCTAATCCTTTATCCTCCGGAAAGATAGTGGTAAGCTGGCCATTAAATCCCGCTATAGCGCCATGAATCAGGGGAATTTTTAAATCCCGACAAGATTTTTGGAGCACAAAACGCGAAGGAAGATTGTCCAAAGCATCTACTACTACCTCTGCTCCCTCAATAATTTTTTTTACATTGTCCGAATTAATGAAAACAGGATGTCCAACAATCTCTATAGAAGAATTTATCTCTTTTACCCTCTTAACTGCGAACTCGGTCTTGCTCTGCCCTAAATTGTTTTCAGTGGAAAGTATCTGCCGATTTAGATTGCTATCCACTATTAAATCTTTGTCGGCAATTATCAATTTTCCAATCCCCATTCTGGCTAAAAATTCTAATACTGTTCCTCCTAATCCACCGGCTCCTATTATAACTACTTCTGATTGCAAAAG
>NMQN01000158.1 GCA_003575245.1 Candidatus Atribacteria bacterium 1244-E10-H5-B2
AAAAAAGATTTGAATGTCAAATGTTGAGACCTGACCCCATTCGACCATTCGACCATTTTGTTTTTTGATATTTTTTAGTAAAAAAGAAGGACTTTAAAAACTTATGTCGTATACTTGATATAATAGGTGAAACATTTCACTTAAATAAATTTAATATCGTAACCTGTATGAAGGTGACAGGAGAGATCTTTTCTTTCCATCATAAAAGAAAAGGAGCCGAAGAGGCAAGATACCAAAAGTATCGAAACTTTCAGGCAAAAGGACTGTTACCGGACAGAACTCTGGAAAGCTTTATACCAAAAAGCACCGAAGGGGCAATTCCTAATCTTTAGGAAAACCCATACAGAGTTTACTAAGAGAACTATTTCCTAATTACATAGGAAGAATCTCTCAGGTAAAAGGACAGAGTAAGAGAGTAATATTATTATTTTCTTATTCTTTTTTTTGTTTATATATAACATTTTAGGAAAGCATAGAAAATAATGGTTTTATCTTTAGGATTAGAAATGTCAAATGTTGAGACCTGACCCCTTTAACTTTCTGAAGAAGCCAAAGGGTTCGTAAAGGATAGATTTGACTATGAATTGGACTACATGGATTACAGTTGGCCAAAACAGGAGTATATTGTCGCGCTTCACCAAGCTATGTTGATATTATTTGAAGACCAGGAAAGATGGGCAATTAAAAACAACCTGACGGATAAAACGGAAGTTCCGAATTATTTGGATTATATTCATTTGGATGCTTTGCATGAACTGAAGCCAGATTCGGTTAATATAATCCATTGATAAGAAAGGGGGAGAAAATGGCTGAAGAAAAAAAACCCAACAAAACACGGATTTGGATTTTAGCAGTTGTGTTAATTATAGGTTCAGGTATCGGAAGTTATTTCTTGTTGAATCAGGAAAAGCAGGGAAAATATACTGGACCAGTTGAGAAGATTACTGTGGCAGCATTTGAAGGAGGTGCTAGTGCCCCGATCTATATTGCTGAGAATCAGGGATTTTTTGAAAATAATGGTTTAGATGTAACAATAAAAGGTTACGGATCCGGTAAGGCATGTGCTGATGCCCTCATAGCCGGTGAAGCTGACATTTCAACAAGTTCCGATGCTGTTTTAGTAGGAAATAGTTTTGATAATCCTGATTTGGAGATATTAGGAACAGTCGCTATTATAAAGGCCAATGGACTTATTGCTCGAAAGGATAGGGGAATAAATAGTCCGAAGGATTTAGTTGGGAAAAAAGTTGGTGTTACAATAAAGAGCACAGGCGAGTTTAATCTTGATGCTATGTTATTGTTTAATGGTCTCTCTGTGGGGGATATAGATACGGTTGATTTAGGGCCAGAGGAGATTGTGGAAAAGATTGTAAATGGAGAAATAGATGCCGGATTTACTTGGGAGCCATTTTTATACAATGCAAAAGTTCAGTTAGGGGAGAATGGATTAATTTTTAAAGAACCAAATTCTGAAAATTTTTATTTTCTTTTATTAACAAAGGACCAATGGTTAAAGGAAAACCCAAACACTGCAAAACGTTTTGTGAAAGCATTGATAGAAGCAGAGGATTATATCAAAGAAAATAATGAAGAAGCAATGGAGTTTATAAAAGACAAATTTAATTACCAGCAAGAGTTCATGGATTCTATTTTGCCTGAACAGGAATTTACTATTGAATTCCCTCAAGTTTTATTAGGAATATTAGAGGACCAGGCAAGATGGAAAATAGACAATAACCTAACAGAAGCCACAGAGGTCCCAAATTATCTCAATTTTATCTATTTGGATGCTCTAGAAGAAGTAAGGCCAGAAGCGGTG
>NMQN01000424.1 GCA_003575245.1 Candidatus Atribacteria bacterium 1244-E10-H5-B2
CTTAGGAGTCATTATATGGGATAAAAACTCACGAGGAGATATTTTTGTTCCTTTAAATTCTATCGGGGTAGAATTTAACATCCCACATTCCTTTAATACCTTTGCTCCTTCCCAATGACCCGGCCAGCGGATAGTTTTTTCCTCACATTCTTTAAGTTGTGGTCGGGTATAAAGAAAACTGGGCATTCCCGGAGTGATAGCACAGGCTAATTCCTCATCTTTTCCTAATTGGTTAAATCGAAATTTTTCAAGATCATCCATTGCGTTTGCTTCTACAATTTTACCATTTTTAATTACATCTACCTTAACCATATATTCTCTTAAAACATGCTCAAATGCCCAGGTGATCATATATTTCAAGGGATGTTTGTGGGCAAATTCTTTAGCCGGAACACCCCCGCATCGTGCTATAGCTGAATCAGCCTGGTCCATTTTCTTAATACCTTCGCCTAAAGTAATATTAGTTAAACCGGGGGCAAAACCCATTCCATCGATAAAGGTTACACCATTTTTTATTGCTTTTTGATGAAGTGATTCTCCATATTCATCCAAGGTTATTCCATTGGGAATTTCCAAACCCTCAACTTCATATTTATCCGGTTTCCTATGATATTCTTCTAATATATCCACAATATTAAGTCCTGCCTCAATGGCCATATCTACCACTTTATAACTACATTTTCTATCAGGTAAAGTAATAGCGCCCACATCATATTGTTCCATTAATTTCATAGTTTCTTCTCGGTTGTTAACATCAATAGCGTGAAGAATTATCTTATCACTGTTTATCCATTTCTTAGTCTTTTCCAGTGTATTCTCTCTCCTACCGGTAATTCCTATAATTCCTACTTCTCCAACTTTGCTATTTTTAGCTAAATCCCAGGCAACAGCAGAGCCCATCTTTCCCGAACCTCCAAAAACTAAAACCTTCATACTCTTTTCCTCCTTCTTTGGTTACTTAGATAGCCAGTTGATTGGTTAGTTAGTTTTAAGATAGATATTTGCTAATAAAAAATCTATCAAATAAAATAGGCAATTAATGATAGAGTCTTCATTGATTGCCTATTATCTCCCCGAATTTAATGAAGTGCTCTACCTTGGGGGCAGCTCTCCATCTAAATCCGGGGTTAGATTTGATGACAGTCTTATAGCTATTCACTATAAGCCCAGCGGGAAAGATTTTATAGTATCTTTTCGCTTCGGCGGAAATACCTTTCAAAATGAATTAATTTTCTTCATATTTACTCATTATTGTCCGCACCTCTACCTCACATTTTTTAAATGCAAGTAAATATTGATTTGTAAAAATTACTTTAGTAGACTTAAATTCTTAAATTACCACCTCCTTATTAGTTTACCAATTCTCCAATCGACCAGTTTGCAAATTAATTATATCTCAATTATATTTTCTTTATAGAATACATTTCTTTTTTCTAATTCTTCCATTACTCTGTGATATATCTTATGTTCTCTTCCTATATATTCTGGTGGACAGACTCCCGGATATTGGAATTTTCCTTGAGCAACCAACCTGGCTATAATCGCACAGGGAAACCCGGTAGCACGAGACATAGAAGTAGCTTTCTCCTTCTTGTCGTAATAATCCAATAAATCATAGGTGTAGCAAAGTCTTTTTCCTTCTTTTTCACCTTGAACAATTACCTGCATAACTGTTAGCTCTTCCTCTCCCTCTTCTAATTCCCATTTAGGAAAGAGGAGTTTGGAGGTAAGGTCTATAGGTTTAACTTTTACTCCACTTACCTCTATGGCTGTATCACTAAAAAATCCGGTTTCTCTTAACATCCGCATCTTTTCCGCATAACCCGGATAACGCAAGGTCTTCTCTTTCATAGAGGGAATTTTAATAGTATAAAGCAGACTACGAAGTCCATCGGTATTAAAAGCTTCTAAAGTTCCAATCTTAGGTAAATTAACCAATTCAAGATCAGAAAGTGCAGGCTTTTCTACAATTCTTCCGCATTCTATTAATCTTGCCGGTCTTATATATTCTTCTATAACATCTTTAGGAGAAAAAACAATCTTATATTCATAAGGCCATTCCCTTATTACCGGAAGACCTCCTACTAAAATAGTAGCACTTTCAGTCTCATCAAGCAGACTATCTGCATAACCTACAATCATGTGACTCATCCCCGGAGCTACTCCCATATCCACCACGGCGGTAACACCTTTCTTCTTGGCAAGTTCATCTAAACTCAAAACATCTTCGGGCATAAAGGATATATCAACTATATTTTTACCGGCTTCAATAACCAACCGCAACATATTAAATCCTAAAAAACCTGGGACAGCGCCAATTACAATATCTTGATCAGCAACTATCTTTCTAATGGCTTCCGAACTGGATAAATCCACTTTTATTCCTCGTATATCTGTTCCTTCAGTCAACTTATCCAATTTTTTTTCATCAATATCCGCTACAGTTACTTGAAAATCTTTATCTTTTGCCAAATCTTTAGCAATTAATCCACCTACCAAACCACAACCCAGTACTATTGTTTTCATGTTTTTATTGTTTCCTTTCTCGTTTTTCTATTTATCGCTTACTAAAAGTTTCATATATTTTCCGATTTCATCGATATTCTCTAATTCTTGTGTGGCTTTTATAATATCGTCTATTCTGGAAGGAGATATTTTTTTCTCGGAATTAGCTTTAAATTTAGAGATGAGTTCTTCTTCGCTTAAAGGTCGTTCCGGTTGACCTTTGGCAAAATCTTCTTGCTTTTTATGTTCCCCTCGAGAAGTTTTGATGGTAACAATAGCTCGTTTTACTTTGGGGAAAAGGGCATCGATTTCAGAGTTAGCTACTACCTTAATCTTGTCGAGCAATGACCAGACTAAAGGATCTCGAAGGGCATCTTCTTCAAAATCAGAAGGAAGGACATTACCTTTAGCTACTGCAACTGCTATACAATAAGGGAGAGAATGGTCAGCAGTCTCTTTGGTGGTAGGTTTATATTTGCTGGGATCAGATAGAATATCTGCTCCCCGAGTGGTAGTTTCTACTAAAACTTCCTTTACTTCTTCAGGGTTAAGTTTATTTTCCTTCATCACCTCTAAGGCAGCAGTAATTGGTTGATGAGTCAAAGCCTCGGTGGGAAAAGCTTTATATCCACATTGGTTAATTAAAAAACTATCTCCTAACCCTTTGGTTAAAATATCTCTATCCCATTTTACCTTATCCAACACTTCAAACAATCCTTCTTTGCCTTCAAATACTTCTACCGGACCGGTATAACCTTTGCTTGCCAGCAAGACAGCCCTTACCCCTGCTTCAACTGCTAAAGGATCTGCAGCATTTTTCATATTGGTAAGATGACCAGCGACTACTCCCCCTAAAGTAAAATGAGAAGAACCGTTAATCCCTATGGCAGCAACTATCTCCTCCTCGTTTAAGCCCAACATCCTTCCAGCTACTACCGGACTTACCAATTGAGTTAGTGTTGCATGATGCCAGCCTATCTCCCGAACTCCCGGAAAAGCAGCCAGACATAAACGCATCTCTAATTCATAGGCGATTATTATTCCTACCAGCACTTCTTTTCCATCTTTTTTCATAAATTCTCCGGTACTAAGTACAGCGGGAATAATATCTGAAGGATGAGAGGGATCCTGTTCCCAGTAGATGTCATTATAATCGAGAGCCCTAACCAGGAGGGAATTTATTAAAGTAGCCTGGGGCAAATTTTCCTTTGTTCCCCATCCGATAATAGTAGCTTGCTCTTTTCCTCCCAGATCCTGAATATAATTATAAGCTGCTTGAATATCTTTATTGTCGAGAGCAGAAAAGGCACACCCCACACTATCTAAAAGAAATCGTTTGGCTTCTTCTAAAGCTTCAGAAGGAATATTTTCATAATTTAATCGCAGGGCAAATTTAGCCCATTTTTGACTTATAGTCTCCATTTTTCACCTTCCTTTCAGTTTGGTTTGTTAATTAGATAGTTACTTGGTTTGCCAATTAACCGGTCTCCCAGTCATTTCAGTCGTTAGTGAATGGTGGATGGTTATTAGTTTATAGTTATTAGATAGAAACAACTTATTTCCAGTTTTTGATTTGATTTTTATCTTAGTTTTAAGTTTTAAATTATGGTTTTGCGTTTTTCGTTTTTAGTTTTTCGCTATATAAACTAAATAACCAATTAACCATGTAACCAGCTAACTATGTATTACTTATTACTCATTACTAATTACTTTCTTTGCTACTTCTCTGGCTATATCCAAGGTAGAGGCTGTTCCGCCTAAATCATAGGTCTTAACTTTTCCTTCCTCAATAACCTGGGAAATAGCATTCTCTAATCTTTGAGCCAATTCTTTTTCCTCTAAATAATCCAACATTAATTTAACCGTTAAAAGCATCGCTATGGGATTTACTTTGTATTGCCCTGCATATTTGGGAGCAGAGCCATGAGTTGGTTCAAAAAGGGCATAATCATTTCCGATATTAGCACTGGAGGCAAACCCTAAACCACCTATCAATTGGGCACAAAGATCAGAAACTATATCTCCAAACATATTGGAAGAAACCAGGACACTATAATTTTGAGGGTTTTTAACCAACCACATACACATTGCATCTATATTGGTCTCCCAGAGTTCGACTCCAGGATATTCTAAGGCAATCTTGCGGGCTTCCCTTACCATCAGCCCACTGGTTTCTCTTATTATATTAGGCTTTTCCACAACCGTAACTGAATCCCTTTTAAATTTTTTAGCATATTCAAAACTTTGACGAACAATCGACTGACACGCTTTCCTGGTAAAAATCCTACAGGATAGAGCGATATCTTCTAAAGGAGTATCTGTAAATCTTTTCATCTTGGGATGATTTCCTAAAAGAGAATCCATTACCTCTTTGGGCAGAGGATGAAATTCCACTCCGCTGTATAACCCTTCGGTGTTTTCCCGAAAAACCACTAAATCTATATCATCCCTATAATTAAGAGGATTCCCTTTATAAGCTTTACAAGGTCTTAAGTTAGTATGTAATTTAAATTCCTGTCGTAATCTTACAATAGGACTCGAATAGACATAGCCTTTTCCTTTAAGCTCTGTGGCAAGTTCCTTTTCTGCTTCTTCTTTAGGCTTGGAAGTTATTGCCCCGAAAAGACAACAGTCAGTTTCTTTAAGAATTTTTATAGTCCTATCAGGTAAAGGATTTCCTTCTTTTTTCCAGAATTCCCAACCCACGTCACCAGGTATATAATCAGCATCAAGCTTTAGCTCATCCAATACAATCTTCGCTGCCTCCATTACATCATTTCCGATTCCATCGCCCGGCAGCCAGGCTATCTTGTATTTTGCCATCTTTATTCTCCCTTCTCTATTTTCAATATTTTTTTAGTATGAGGAATAAGTCCTCCATCTTTAAGAATCCCCAAAACAGATTCCGGCAAAGGAGGAAAGTTAAAAACTCCCTTTTTACAAGATAATTTACCTTTTTCAAAATCAATAGTAATTGTCTCACCTGAAGATATATTCTCCACTGCTTCTTTGCACTGAACCAAGGGAAGTCCTTGATTAATAGCATTTCGGAAAAATATTCTGGCAAATGATTTTGCAACAATTACTCCTACGCCAGCATATTTAAGACAGGTTGCAGCTTGTTCCCGAGAACTACCACAGCCAAAGTTCCTTCCCGCGACAATAATATCTTCCTTTTCAACTTCTTTAGCAAACTTCGGTTCAAGGTCCTCCAGGGCATGAAGAGCCATCTCTTTCGGGTCAGTTATAGTATAAGTATATTTGCCCGGAAAGATAACATCAGTATTTACATCATCACCATATTTCCATGCTTTCCCTTTAATGCTCATTTCATATCACCCCTTACATCGGTAATCTCACCATAGAGGGAAGAAATAGCAACGGTTGCCGGACTGGCCAGGTAAATTTCTGCCTCTTTACACCCCATTCTTCCCTTAAAATTTCTATTAGCAGTACTCAAACAAACCTCTCCCGGAGCCAAAGCCCCTTCATGAGCACCCAAACAGGGACCGCATCCCGGATTCATTATTACCGCACCACTTTTAACCAATTCCTGAAGGATTCCTAATTCCATCGCCTGGGCAAAGATCTCCATCGAGGCAGGAAAGACTAAAAGTCTAACTCCGTTAGAAATCTTTTTACCACGAAGAATTTTACTGGTAACTTTTAAATCTTCTAACCTTCCATTAGTACAGGTTCCAATTAATGCCTGATTAATCTTAGTCCCTGCCACTTTTGATACAGGTTTTACATTATCTACCGTATGAGGGCAGGCAATTTGAGGCTCTAACTTACTTATATCGTAATCGATAATCTTCTCAAAGTTTGCATCAGTATCTGATTTTATTATTTCGTATTTTTTATTGATTCTTACAGTAAGCCACTGAATAGTTTTTTCATCCGGTTCTATATAGCCAATCTTAGCTCCCATTTCCACTGCCATATTACATAAAGTCATCCTGCCCCCAATATCCATTTCTCTAATTACTTTTCCGCTAAATTCCACCGCTTTATACAATGCTCCATCTGCACCTAAATCTCCAATAATATGGAGAATAATATCCTTGGGATATATCCCCGAGGGAATTTCACCTTTAGTATTTATCTTGATGGTCTCTGGCACTCTAAGCCATATTTCATCTGTAGCCCAAATGGAAGCAACTTCACTCCTGCCGATACCGGCTGAAAAAGCTCCAAATGCTCCATAAGTTGTAGTATGTGAGTCGGCTCCCAATACAAGAGTTCCGGGGATAATGTGTCCTTTTTCCGGAAGAACCTGATGACAGACTCCGATATTAATATCATAAAAATTTTCAATTTTCTGTTCCCGGATAAATTCTCTTATCTCTTTATGATTGGTAGCATATTTTTCTGTTGCTGCTGGGACACAATGATCCAAGGGAATTACTATCTTCTCCGGATGTAGTAATGTCACA
>NMQN01000247.1 GCA_003575245.1 Candidatus Atribacteria bacterium 1244-E10-H5-B2
AACTGTCTTTTCTAAACCTGCTGAAAAGTCAAACTTTGGCTGCCATCCTAAAACCTCTTTAATTAAGCGGCAATCCAGAATATTCTTCCTTAAATCCCCTGCCCTGGGAGGCCCATAATGCGCCGGATGAGGGAATTTTATAATCTTCCTTAAAAGGGAGAAGATTTCATTTACCGAAACCCCTCTTCCGGTCCCCAGATTGAAGCCGTTAAATTTAATTTCAGGTTCTGTGTTGGTTTTAGTTTCGGTTTCAGCTTTGTCTTCTTTTTCCTTATCTTTTTCTTTTTCCTGAACAACTTTAGATAATTTTACCATATTTTGAAGAGCGAGTAAATTGGCTCGAGCTACATCTTCTACATAAATATAATCTCTGATATATTCCCCATCGCCATTTATGGTGGGAATCTCGCCTTTTAGCATCTTTTCTATAAATATAGCGATAACCCCGGCCTCACCATAAGGATCCTGACGGGGCCCATAGACGTTTCCATATCTTAGTGCTACATATGGGAGATGGTAATTTTTCTGATAGAAATCAAGATAATACTCAACTGCAACCTTACTGATTCCATAAGGTGATTGGGGCCGGAAAGGATAATCTTCGGTAATGGGAAAATGCTCTGGTTCTCCGTAAATAGTCCCTCCGCTGGAGGCAAAAACTATTCCCTTGACCTGTTGATTCATCAGGCAGCATTGCAATAAATTCAAGGAACCCAGAATATTTGTCTGCACATCAAATAAAGGGTGTCTTACGGAAAAAGATACGCTAATCTGGGCGGCTTCATGGCATACATAATCAGGTTTTTCCTGTTTAAACACCTCAGCCAACCCGTTTTGGTCGCTAATATCTAATTTATAAAACCGGGCTTTTTTGTTGACATTCTCCTCTCTGCCGGAAGATAAATCGTCAACTATTACCACTTTATAATTATTATCAATGAGTAAATCCACAATATGTGAACCGATAAAGCCCGCCCCACCAGTAACTAAAACCTTTTTCCCCATAATGACAAGTTTTGTGCCAGGCACCAGATTTGTCATAAATGTAAAGTTTGGTGCCGGGATCCTCCTTTTCTCTATAATTATAATACTATAATTAAAGCGATTACACTACAGATGGCACTTATCCCCCATAAGATAAACACGACATTTTTATGTGCTATCCCCCGGGCTAAAAGTCGATGGTGAAGATGCCCTTTGTCAGCTTGGAATATGGGATGATGACCTCTGTATCTCCTCCAGATAGCAAACAAGGTATCAAAAATAGGGAGAGCAAGAATTATAACTGGAATAAAAATAAAGAAAGCATTCCTACTATTTAATGCCCACAAAGCCCCCGTGGAGGCCAATACAAAACCGGCAAAAGTACTGCCAGAATCCCCCAAAAAGATTTTAGCCGGGTAAAAATTGAATCTTAAAAAAGCCAACATACTCCCCGCCAAGGCAATTGATATAAGACTGAGAGCCTCTAAATTTTGTTTTAAGCCTAAAATAAGAAAAGCTACCAAGGCAATAAGGGAAACTCCGCAGGCCAGTCCATCCAATCCATCTATTATGTTGATGGAATTGGTAACTCCGACTATCCAAAAAATTAAGATAGGATAAAGAAGATAACCTAATAAATCAAAGCTTTTCAATTGATTAACAATAAAATTATTTATCAGATCACTATTGTATATTATCACTATTAATGCCGGTATCATCTGAATTACAAATTTATGTTTAGGAGAAAGGTTGGCAATATCATCTACCACCCCTAATAACAGAATAATTACTCCGCCTATCAACAGGGCTCTAAACTGTCCCTCTATCT
>NMQN01000771.1 GCA_003575245.1 Candidatus Atribacteria bacterium 1244-E10-H5-B2
AAAGAAATATTTGTTAAAGATCTTTCCCAGTTCTATCAGGCCAAAAAGAAAGAGCTAAAGAAACAAATAAAGGAGAGGTAAGATGATACTGAAATACCCCGTAAAAAAAAGGGATGACTATCTTATAATGTTTCAGAAAACTTAGGAAGGATAGATGAGATTGGAAAATTCACCTCCAAGCCCCTAAAAAATCGATAAAATGAGTGGAAATTAATAAATATCCTTCCTAAAACCCTTATTAGATAAGGATTCAAAGGGGTGGAGGTGAAGAATAGAATAGAGGTACTCTAAAAGCCTTGCAAGAGAAGGGTGTCAGAGTTTTCTGAAAGGCACCAATTACAAAAAGAGAGGAGATGAATTTTAACTTTAATAACTCAATACAAGAATTACTTGCTAAAATTGTTCTTTAATATTTAAAAATATTTATTTAAGGAGAAAAAGAAAATGAAAAAGGAAATGTTTGTGGCAGAACCGTTCAGGATCAAGATGGTCGAGCGTATAAAGCTTTCTAGCCAGGAAGAAAGGGAAAGGAAAATCAAGGAAGCACATTACAACGTTTTTGGGCTCAAGTTCGAGGATATTTATATTGATCTCCTAACCGATAGCGGGACATCGGCAATGAGTGACACGCAGTGGGCAGCATCGATGGTAGGGGATGAATCTTATGCTGGGTCCAAGAGTTTTTCCCGCCTAGAGAGGGCAGTAAAAGATGTTTTGGGGTATAAGTATGTTATACCCACACATCAAGGAAGAGCAGCAGAGAATATACTTTTTCCAACTTTAGTTAAAAGAGGTAACATTGTACCTTTCAACCAGCCATTCGACACTACAGAAGCTCACATCAGATTAAGTGGCGGTGAACCTGTAGATTGTGTTGCCGATATAGCTTATCAACCTTCGGCTATCCATCCCTTTAAAGGCAACATTGATGTAGAAAAACTGGAGTCCTTAGTAAAGAAAGTAGGAGTAGATAGAATACCACTCATTATGATTACTATCACAAATAACACTGGTGGTGGTCAGCCGGTTTCCATGAACAATTTAAAGTCGGTGAGCGAGATAGCCGACAAGTATCACATTCCTTTCTGGCTTGATGCAGCACGATGTGTGGAGAATGCCTACTTCATTCAACAGAAAGAGGAAGGTTATCAAGATAGGTCGATTTCCGAGATTGTAAAGGAACAATTTTCTTATGCTAATGGTTGCACCTTTAGTGCTAAAAAAGACCCCATGGTGAATATTGGGGGTTTCATTGCATTAAATAATGAGAAATTGTATTATAAAATGTTACCTAGATTAATTACATATGAAGGATTTTCCACCTATGGCGGGCAGGCAGGAAGGGACATAGAATGTTTAGCACAGAGCTTATACGAGATGGTTGACGATGCCTATGTGTCCAACCGTGTAAGGCAGGTAGAATATTTGGGGAGACAGATAGATGATATAGGAGTGCCAATTGTAAATCCTGTGGGAGGTCATGCAATTTTTATTGATGCCAAAGCGATGTTACCTCATATCCCTCAGAGTCAGTTTCCAGCTTGTGCTCTGGCCAATGAGTTATATATTGAGGCTGGAGTGAGGGGGGTTGGTCTTGGAGCCATGGTTTTTGCCCATAAGGACAAAAAGACCGGTGAGATGATTTATCCAAAGGCAGAATTAATGCGTATAGCTATTCCTAGAAGGGTTTATACGGATCGACATATGGATGTAGTAGCAGAGGGACTTACACAGGTTTATAATAGGCGAAATAAGGTAAGGGGTTTAAGAATTATTTATGCTCCACCCGTACTGAGACACTTCCTTAGTCGCCTAGAACCCGTATAACAGTATAAAAGATAGAAGAGTAGGAGATGAATGATGAGACGTTTAATACAGATTATAAATAAAAAGAGAAAAAGTATTTTTTAAATTTAGTTATTGACACCATGAACAATCTTAAAGAGTGCTCTTGAGGGATGAGGGAATTAAGATTGCATAAATATTAGAAAAAAGTTAAAGGTTTTAGGATAAAATGGCTCCAAAAGCAAATTCTTAAGAATTTTTTAGCATCACTTAGAGAAGTTTAAGTAATAAATAAAGTTGAATATCATAAATAATATTTCTAGATAAATTATAAGGAAGACAAAAATATTTTTGGGGGGAGGTGAGAAAAAATATTATTTACATAAACCGTAAATATCGATAATATAATTAGAAGTAAAATTAAAAAAAAATGAGTAAAGGAGAAATTGTATAATGAAAAAAAGAAATATAAAGAGAATGAATTATTTTGTGTTGTTAATCTTTCTATTTACCCTTATTCTTAGTTTACCAGCTAGCGCAGAGAATAAAACTTACAAATGGAGGATTGGGACTTTGGTTGCAGAGACTGTGCCTGCAGGTGCAGGAATGTATGAATTTGCCCAATTAGTAGAAGAAAGAACTAATGGGCAGATTAGAATGGATTGTTTTCCTGTCCAACAATTAGGTTTTTGGATGGATGAATTCGACAATATAAGTAAAGGTTCCCAAGAAATGGGCTTTCTTCCAACTAGCCCCCGTTATTCTCAATTATCTGCAGTTTTTGTACCTTTTGTTATCACTAGTTGGGACGCTTTTTACAATGCAGCTGGAAGAGATGGCTTTTTATTCAAATATGTAGATAAAGGCTATGAACAGTTAGGTGTTAAACTTTTATCTCTTACGAATTGTGGTTTTGACGGTTATTCTGGTATGAAAGGTCCGGTCGTATATCCTGAAGATATAAAAAAATTGAAAATAAAAACAAGAGTTGGATATCCGATAAGTAAAATTTACTTCGAAAAATTAGGGCCAGTGGTATCTGTAGATATGGGTGAAGTATTTACTGCTCTCCAACTTGGTACTATTGGTTGTCAAGCTGATCAAGCTGTACAAACAGTATATACACAATTCCGCGATGTAACTAAATATTTTACTGACATAAATTCAGCACCTGCGATTTTAACAATTTTAATGAATAAAAAACTATGGGATAGTCTCTCTCCAGAACTTCAGAAAATTATTCAAGAAACTGCTGATGAAGTAGGTGCAAAAATCAGTCATGAATCACAAGTGACAGACGAAGAATATTATAAAAAATTTGAAGAAGAAGGAGTTGTGGTAACCAGACTTACCCCTGAACAGAGAGAAGTTTGGGTAAAATTGGCAACAGAACCTGGAGGCATGTTTGATATTTCGAGAGAAAAACTTGGCAGTGAGACTGTAGATTTCTTATTAGAAAATTTAAATAAATAAAATAAATAAAATTAAACCACTAGATTACAATAATGAAATGAATGGACCTATTAAAGGAATTCCTACAAAAGAGAAGGTTGTAGAGTTAGATTTAGAAGAAATATATACTCATCCAGAGAAGTTGACTTTTAATAGAAACTAGTTGACAAATTTATAGACATCGCGAACTCAAAATTATACACACATCGTGAACTATACAACTTAAAATGTTCTATACTGACCTTAAAAAAGGTGGTTAGTATGAATATCAAAGAATTAGGAGAAAAAGCTATAAAAAGATATAAAAACGGTGAATCTCCTAAGGAGATATATCAGAACCTTGTTAAAGTTAGAACCTTATTAAGCCACTACATCTCCAGACAGGTCTGGAGATGTAATGGCAGCCCGAAGGGCTCAAGTTCGTTTTTCGCTTGTAGTCAAAAGATGCCCCCAGCTCCTGCTTTGATATCAGCATGTTTTATAAATATTTAAAGTTATGCGTCAGTGCTGACTACATTAGGAGAAAGATATGAAAAAAAACAATGCTTTTTTAAGTGTATATAAAATATTCTTGCAGCTGATAAATGGTTTTGAGGATTGGGGTTCAATTATTGCTTTTATTATTATGGTTGGATTAGTAAATTTGGCAATATTATTACGAATAACTATGAATTTTGAGAGTTCTGAATGGGAAGAAATAGCCAGATTCACATCTATTTGGATGTATATGCTTGCTATAGCAATAGCTGCGAGAGAAAATAGCCATATTCGTGCAGGGTTTATAGATAATTTAATAAAATCATTTAAAACAAAACTAATCTTAAAGATATTGTTCAATTCGATCAGTTTAAGTTGCATTGTCGTATTTACTTATTGGTCGATTATCCAATTGAAATGGATCATCGGGACTAAACAAGTTTCATTAGTTTTAATGATGGATATGTGGGTAGTATATCTTTCTTTTGTAGTGGGCGGCATTTTAGCGGCAATCCATAATTTAATTCATTTGATAAAATTTATTAATAATCTTAAAAATCTAAAGGAAATTAATCTAAATGAGTAGTTTAACTATTGTTTTTCTTTTTGTTATTTTTCTTATTTTTCTAATTGTAATTGGATTGCCGCTTTTTGCTTGTTTTGCTATTATTTGTTTTGGAATGATGAAAGTATTTAACCTTGGTACTAGTTTTGCCATACCATCTATTTTTGTAAGTTTAAATTCATTTACTTTAATGGCAATACCATTTTTTGTCTTTTCAGGTGGTTTAATGGCAGAAAGTGGGATGTCAAGTAAAATTGTTGACTTTATTAATAATATTGTGGGGCGTGTTAAGGGTGGTTTAGGTTTTGTGTTAATTGTTTCTTGTGGATTTTTTGGTGCCATTACTGGTTCTTCCGCCGCAGCTATAAGCGCTATAGGAGTGGCTATGTTGCCAGAATTAGATAAGTATGGCTATTCAAGAAGTTATTCAACTGCCCTACTTGCTTGTTCCGGTTTACTTGGACAATTGATTCCACCTAGTATCCCTTTAATTTTATTCGGAATGATAACCGGTACTTCAGTAGCTGCATGCTGGTTAAGCACCGTAGTTCCTGGATCACTACTTATAATTATTTATGGAATTATTAATTATTTCTTCTGTAGAAAAAATACTGAGATAAAAGAGATTAAAAGTGTATCGTTTAAAAATATATTATTTTCAGTTCGAAAGGGTGGTTTTGCACTTTTAATGCCAGTAATAATTTTGGGAGGTATTTATGGTGGACTGTTTACTCCAACTGAAGGAGGAGCAGTAGGAGTAGCTT
The DNA here is from genome assembly GCA_003575245.1 of Candidatus Atribacteria bacterium 1244-E10-H5-B2. The sequence continues at coordinate 5,044 of NMQN01000771.1, forward strand.
ATGCCTTATTAATTGGTTTTGTAATTTATAAAAAATTAAATACAAAGATATTTTTGTCAGTTACAAAAGAAAGTATCAGCATGTTAGGATCTGTATATTTTATCATAATGTTCATTCTTATATTAAGTAGAATTTTTACTTTGGAACGCTTACCAATGATTTTAGCAGAGAATATAACAAAAATATCTTCTAATCGAATAATTATTTTACTTCTAATAAATACAATGTTACTTATTATTGGAATGCTTATGGATGATATTAGTTCGATGTTAATTTGTGCACCCTTGCTTTTTCCTCTTTTTATGAAATTAGGAGTTAGCCCTCTGCAGATGGCTGCTATTTTAGCTGTAAATCAAGGGACAGGAATGTTAACTCCGCCAGTAGCGACCAATCTATTTTTCGCTTCTAGGGTAGGCAAAGTACCCGTTCCGGAATTTATAAGATATACTATACCTTATTTAGTGTTTGGCAATATTCCAGTACTTCTTATGGTTACTTTTATTCCTCAATTATCAACATGGTTACCACAATTAGTTTTAGGGAGATAATAAAGATAAAATTATTTCTAAGATGTACTAATTTTTAGTATCGCTTACATTTGGCTTAAAATAAAATTAGTTATACATATCATTTTTCTTATAATATATTATAAATTTCAAGAGAGGGGAGGTAAAATCTGTGGTGGAAAAAGGTACTTATAGGCTAAAAAAAGGTTTGGCTGAGATGTTAAAAGGCGGAGTAATAATGGATATAGTGAATGCAGAACAAGCGAAAATTGCCGAAGAAGCTGGAGCAGTGGCAGTTATGGCTTTAGAAAGGGTACCAGCTGATATCCGAGCAGCAGGCGGGGTAGCCAGAATGGCTGACCCTAAAATAATAAAAGAGATAATGAAGGTAGTATCTATTCCGGTAATGGCAAAGGTAAGAATTGGGCATTTTGTGGAAGCCCAGCTATTAGAGGCTTTAGGGGTAGATTACATTGATGAAAGCGAAGTATTAACTCCCGCTGATGAAAATTATCATATAGATAAATTGAATTTTAAAATTCCTTTTGTCTGTGGAGCAAGAAATTTAGGTGAGGCTTTAAGAAGAATAGGAGAAGGTGCAGCCATGATTAGGACTAAGGGTGAACCGGGAACAGGAAATATTGTAGAAGCGGTGAGGCATATGCGCGAGGTTATGGATGAAATAAGAAGATTAAAAAATATGCCCAAAGAGGAATTGATGAGTAAAGCCAAAGAATTAGGTGCTCCTTTTGAACTTTTGCAAGAAGTAGCTCAAAAAGGAAGATTGCCAGTAGTTAATTTTGCTGCCGGAGGTATAGCTACCCCTGCTGATGCAGCTTTAATGATGCAGTTAGGGACAGATGGAGTGTTTGTAGGTTCAGGAATATTCAAATCAGACGATCCCAAAATAAGGGCGAAAGCTATTGTAGAGGCTACTACCCATTACGATAATCCTAAAATTATAGCTCAAGTTTCAGAAGGATTGGGCGAAGCGATGAAAGGAATAGAAATTTCTCAAATTTCCGCAGCTGAACGGATGCAGGACAGAGGATGGTAAACTAAGAATTAGATTAAAAAATGAACCAGAGAGGAGCTAAAGGGTAATCTTGAAAGTGGGACTATTGTCCCTGCATCAAAAAACACAAAAGGAAGTAAAAATATTAAGAAGGAGAAATGGATATGAATAAAAAATTTAAACAAGTCTGGGATTCAAAAAAAGCTCACCCCGTATTAAGAGAAATTAAAGAGAATGAAAGATGGCAATTTGATTTTGGTGAATCTATTGGAATGCTTGCATTTGGTCAATGGTTTCCAGCTCTAAGTCATGGCCACCAAAGTTATATGAAACAATTAACACAAAACCTAAACCACCCTTAACACG
>NMQN01000793.1 GCA_003575245.1 Candidatus Atribacteria bacterium 1244-E10-H5-B2
CTTTTTGGAAAAACCGCGGGAGATGTATGGAAAGAAAAAGCCCCAGAACATGGATTTGAAATTGTAGCCGACATTCCCTACTCAGCTGAATCAATCGATTTATCCTCGGAAATCCTTAATTTAAAAAAAGCATCTCCGGATATAATTTTCTTGGCTTCTTATACTCAAGATGCTGTTTTAATCACCAAGACAATGCAAACACTAAATTGTAATGCCAAAGCCGTTGTAGGTATAAATGGTGGACAAATCGTACCTTCTTATATTGAGGCAATCGGACCTTTAGCTAACTACGTGTCTGCTGAAGCAAGATGGAGTCCTGATATCAAGAAACCTTTAGCACAAAAAGTCAATGCAGAATATTACAGAAGGTATGGACAAAATATGGATGGACACAATTCTCGTGCTCATACAGCTGCTATGGTCCTTTATTATGCTATAGAAGAAGCAGGTTCGACAGATAAGGAAAAGATCCGTGAGGCATTAGCAAATATTTACGTACCACCAGAGAAGATTATCATGACTTGGAATGGTGTTAGATTCGACGAAACTGGTCAGAACGTTTTAGGAACTCCATGTATAATTCAGATCCAAAACCAGGAATTTAAGACTGTTTTCCCTTATGATATCGCATCTACCGACTTTATTTTCCCAATGCCTGAATGGTCTGGACGTTAAATTAGTAGTTGTGCTTACAAGAAGATTGAAGGATGAAACCTGAAGAAAAGTCCGACTTGGTTTCATCCTTCAATATAATAAAATATTTGGTATAAGTTATTAAAAGGAAGGAGGCGAGAAAAAATTTTACAGGCAATTGTTAATGGTATTTTGCTCGGTGGTATATACTCTTTGATCGCAATCGGACTTAGTCTTATTTGGGGAGTAATGCGTATTATTAATTGGGCACACGGTGCTATGGTTATGCTTTCAATGTACATTACCTTTTTTCTCTACTCTATGTTTGGGATCGATCCTTTAATAGCTTTACCTTTAGTAGCTGTAATAATGTTTATAGTAGGTTATATACTTCAAATGACCCTAATCGAAAGGACATTAAATAGTCCCTGGATTAGCCGATTATGTGCTACCTTTGGTCTAATGATGCTTTTAGAAAGCCTTGCCCTATTATTTTGGTCGTCTAATTGGCGAGCTATTCCAGTCATATACGGTACCTGGACTTTTCATATAGGTGGAATTTTTATTTCTTTTTCTCGATTTCTTGCGTTTTCCATTGCTTTATTAATGGCTTTAGCACTTCATCTTTTTCTAAACCGTACAGAAATCGGTAAAGCAATTAAGGCTACTGCTCAAGATCGGGAAGCAGCTTCTTTGATGGGAATTAATATACATAATATTTACCGTATTACCTTCGGATTAGGTCTTGCTGCTACTGGAGTAGCAGGTGCGTCTCTTATGACTTTTTATTTTGTATTTCCGAAAGTAGGTTTTCCATTTGCTTTGACGGCCTATATAGTTTGTGTCTTGGGAGGGCTAGGAAAGCTTAAGGGAGCCGTTTTAGGGGGATTGATTATTGGAATAGCTCAATCAGTGAGTGCCTATCTAATCTCACCGGAATATAAAATGGTAGTGTCTTTTGTAATTTTTTTAGCTGTTTTATACTTTAAACCAGAAGGTATTTTTGGAGGAGTTACAGAATGAAAAAAAGATCTTACCCTTACAAGATATTTTATATTGTATTTCTTTTAATTATTCTGATCTTCTTGCCAATTTTTATGAAAAATCCTTATTTTTTAGATATTGCAATTACTGTATTGCTCTATGCTTTCTTAGGGAATGCCTGGAATATTGTGG
>NMQN01000804.1 GCA_003575245.1 Candidatus Atribacteria bacterium 1244-E10-H5-B2
AAAACAACCTTCCCGGTCTCCAATACGTAAGCATAATCAGCTATTTTTAATGCAGCGAAAGCGTTCTGTTCAACCAAAAGGACAGTCATTTCTTTTTTGTGAATCCTTTTTATGATATCAAAGATTTCCTTCACCAATAAAGGCGCTAATCCTAAAGAAGGTTCATCCAACATTAAGAGTTTTGGTCGGGACATTAACCCCCGGGCTACTGCTAACATTTGCTGCTCTCCGCCTGATAGGGTTCCACCCTTTTGCCATAATCTTTCTTTGATCCGAGGGAATAACTCATAAACCCATTCAAGATCTTTCGTAATTTCTTTTTTATCAGTCCGAGCAAAAGCACCTAAGGTTAAATTTTCTTGAACCGTTAAATTAGGAAATATTTTCCTTCCTTCGGGTATTAAGGCGATTCCTTTTTTAACAATTTGATCAGTAGGAACACCGGTTATCTCTTTGTCGTTAAACTTTATTTTACCTTCCTGTGGTTTAATTAAACCACAGATAGTTCTTAAAGTAGTACTTTTACCTGCTCCATTTGCTCCGATTAAAGTAATTACTTTTCCTTTGGGAACATCAAATGAAATTCCTTTTAAAGCATGTATACCACCGAAAAAAACATTCAAATTATTAATCTTAAGCATAGTTTACATCCACCCCCAAATAAGCCTTAATTACTTCCGGATTATTTTGAATTTCTGTGGGATTTCCCTCGGCAATAGTCACACCATAATCCATTACTAAAATTCTTCTACATATTCCCATCACTACTTTCATATCATGCTCTATTAAAAGAATAGTTAAATTAAAGTCATCTTGAATCTTCTGAATAAAACTCATTAAATCCTTGGTTTCCTGAGGATTCATCCCTGCTGCCGGTTCATCCAAAAGCAACAATTTAGGTCCGGTAGCTAAAGCCCGAACAATCTCTAATTTCCTCTGCTGTCCATAAGGAAGACTACCTGCTTTTTCCAGTTTGTATTTTTCTAATTCTACTTCCTCTAATAATTCCATTGATTTATGGTAAATGCTTTCTTCTTCGCGAACATAATTGGGAAATTTAAGGATAGCAGAAGCAAGATTTGATTTAAGGTGGAGATGAAAACCTATCATTACATTATCGATTACTGTCAGGTTCTCCAGAAGCCTGATATTTTGGAAAGTTCGGGCGATGCCCGCTTTAGCGATTTTATCAGGTTTTATTCCGGTAATATCTCTATCTTGAAAATAAATCTTATTTATACTTGGAGTATATATTCCGGTAATCATATTAAAGACGGTAGTCTTTCCGGCACCGTTTGGACCAATTAATCCAACAAGCTCTCCTGGAGAAATTTTTAACTTGAAATTATTAACAGCTGTTAACCCGCCAAATTTCATAGTTATATTGTCTGTATTTAATAATTCCATCAATAATTCCATTATATAGTACCCCCTTCAGATGATTTTTTATTTGAGAAAATTTTGCGGATAAATCTGGCTAATCCCTTCCAGGAGAACTCAATACCTCCCATAAGTCCATTCTTCATATATAAAATAACAATTAAAAGAAGAGCTGAGAAAGTGACCATCCTTAATCCTGGTATTGCGGGAATTACAATCGGTCCAATGTTAAAGCCGGCTTCTATAGGACGTAAATATTCCAGAGAAAAATTAAATAAAAAGGCCGCAATTACTGTTCCGGTAATACTGCCCAAACCGCCAAGTACAACCACAATTAATATATTAAAGGTCATTACAAACATAAATGCCCTGGGGTCTATGGTTGTTATCAAACAGGCGAATAATCCCCCGGCAACCCCGGCAAAAAATGCGCTAATGGCAAATGACATTACTTTATGATAAGTAAGATTAACTCCGATAACCTCGGCTGCTATCTCATTTTCTCTAATTGCCATTAAAGCTCGTCCATAGCTGCTGTTAATCAATCCTTTAATAATGTAAATTGTAAAGACCGCCACTCCTACAGTCCACCAGAGATTAGAAAATTCCGGAATACCTTTTATTCCTAAAGCCCCATTGGTAACCTGAGGGATATTATTAGCGATTATCCTTACGATTTCAGCAAAACCCAGAGTCGCTATCCCTAAATAGTCTCCTCTAAGCCTCAATACCGGTAACCCAATTAGAATTGCTACCAAAGCAGACAATAATCCACTTAACAATAAAGCAACTATAAAAGGTGCTTGCATAACAGTAAAAGGCCAAACCAAAGGTTCGAGTATAAAAATCATTTCCTTATAATAAGTAGGAAGCACTAATAAGGTGGTCACATAGGCACCAATTGCCATAAAACCAGCATGACCCAGGGAAAATTGACCTGTAAACCCATAAATTAAGTTTAAACTTACACCCAAAGTAACGTATATAGCGCCAAGATTAAGAATTCTTAACTTATAAGCATCTAAATTGTTTTCCGCAAGGTACACTAATATCCCCAATACAATTAAAGCTAATATTGTAAATAATTTTTCATTTTGTTTTTTCATTGTACTACACCTTCTCTTGAACATTTTTGCCTAAAATACCATCCGGTTTAAACAACAGGATTAAGATCAAGATTGTGAAGATAAATGCATCTCTATATCCCGATAATGCAGGGAAAAAAGCAACAAATAATATTTCAGACATGCCTAAAAATAAACCCCCGATCATCGCTCCCGGTATATTACCAATTCCCCCTACAACTGCTGCAATGAAAGCCTTTAAACCGGGCATCATACCCATAAAAGGAAATAATTGCGGAAATCTTAAAGCCCATAAAATACCACCCACAGCTGCCAGGGCTGAACCGATAGCAAAGGTTATAGATATGGTTTTATCAACATCAACTGCCATCAATCTGGAAGTTTCAATATCTGTAGATATGGACCTCATGGCTAAGCCAGTCTTTGTTCTGTAAACAATATATATTAGTATGGTCAAAAATATAGCGGAAACTATTACTGAAGCAAAAAGAGTTGATTGTATGCGAATCTCGCCAAATTGAAATATCCTTTTGAAAAAAGTAGGGCGGTGAAAAGATTTAGGGATCCCGGTAAAAAGAACAATGGCTAAATTTTGTAGAAAAAATGACACCCCAATAGCTGAAATCAAAACAGAAATTCTGGGCGCATTTCGCAAAGGTCTGTAGGCAATTCTTTCAGATAACATTCCAGTCACGGCAGTTAAGGCAATCGCAACGATAACCGATGCCCACCAGGGTAAATTAAAAATTAAAAATCCATAATAAAGAAAGTAAGTTGCCAGCATAAAAACTTCCCCGTGAGCAAAATTGATTAGTCTTAAAATACCGTAAACCATAGTATACCCTATAGCAATCAAAGCATATAAACTTCCCAGGGATAAACCATTAGCTAAATTCTGCAAGAATAAATTTAATGGCATAGAATCCTCCTTTTAATCATATAAACTTATAATTTAATAACTTCTATCTACTTAAACTTTTTAGCTTCTTTATTTTATTAATCTGAAGGGCAAAACACCACGGACAAGCTCGCATCATGACATTTTGCCCTTCTTTTTACTTATTATAATAAATTTAGTCGAAAAGGTTCATTTTATATAAAGAGGTAGGATAATAATTCTACCTCCTCATGAAATTTAATGAAAAAACCAGTTATCTTTAGGGATTAACGGTTGCATTATAGACGAAATCTCCATCTACAACTTTAACTATGATCGCAGGTTTTATTGCATCACCAATTTCATTAATTGTAATGGAACCACCTGCACCAGGGAATTCTTTTGTTGCAGCTATAGCATCTTTGATAGCAACCGGGTCAAATGAACCAGCTCTTTCAATAGCATCAAGCAGTAAATTGTAAGTATCATATGTAAGAATAGATACAGCATTCGGTGTCTCGTTATATTTTTCTTTAAAGAGTTCAACGAATTTTACAGATTCTGGAATAGGAGGTGCATCTTCTGCAAAGAAAGTACTTGCGATTAAACCTTCAGCAGCATCACCGGCCAATTCGACTAATACTGGGTTATGTAAGCTATCGCCGCCTAAATATGCCCCTTTAAATCCTAATTCTCTACCCTGAATGGCAATCAAAGCAACATCTCCGAAATAACCCGGGAAAAAGAGGGCTTCTGCTCCGGAAGCAATAACCTGACTTATTTGAGCACTAAAATCCTGGTCACCAGTATTGTATTTTACGTCACAAACAATTTCTCCACCAAGTTCTTTAAATGTATCTCTGTAGTATTTTGCCAGACCGACCGAATAATCCTGAGCAATATCCACCAAAAGAGCCGATTTTTTATATCCTAAGTTTTCAAAAGTATAACGAGCCATTACTTCACCCTGGAAAGGATCAATAAAGCAAGCACGGAAGACATATTCTTTTCCATAAGTAACTAATGGATTAGTTGCAGTGGCAGAAATCATTGGGATTCCTGCTTTATCGGCAACTTCACCGCCTGGAATTGCACAACTGCTGCCATAACCAGCAAAAACCGCTACCACACCTTCTTTTTCGATCAATCTGGAAACCGCACTGGCTGATTCAACCTTATCACTTTTATTATCAACAAGTATCAATTCAACTGTTTTTCCTAACACTGTAGAATTTTGCTCGTGGGCAAGTTCATATCCCTGCATACAAAGTGCTCCGCCAACAGCCATTGGTCCGGTCATAGGTTCAGAAATTCCAATTTTAACCACATCATCTGCAAGAGATACGCTGGTAATAACAATTAGAAGTACAGCCAATGTCAAAATAAATAAACTTTTTCTCATTTCTTTTCTCCTTTATACTAAAATATAAACATTTTAAAAATGAACCTCTTCGACTAATAATTTCTAAATTGTCAAATTCTTAAAAGTTTTTTTACTTTTATTCACCTCCGATTGAATTTTACTTTTCGTTTTATATGCTTAGTACTTATTATATTTGTAATTGATATAGTGTGTCAATTTTTCTTTTTGTTTACTTTTTAGGTAGAAATCACATAATATCGGTTAGGTATAGAATATTTTTCCCTAAATATTTCATTAAAGATAATAACCTACAAATATCTAAAAATCTATATCTTAACTTAAAATATTTTTATGGTATTAAAAAATAATTCTTTATTCTGTCTATCAATTATATTTTATCTTTAATGATCTGAGAAATTATTTTTTCTATTAATCAATTCAGCCAATTCAAGTGAATCTAAATAAAGAGGATGTCTAATACATAGATCTAAAACTCTTTTCCTATATTCCTCTTTATTAAAACCTTTTTTCGCTCCACTTAAAACACTCACTAAAATATCAGATATTTCATCAATATCTTCTTCAATAAAACCTGTAGAAGTAACCGCAGCTGTGCCAATCCTAATACCGCTAGCTATGGTAGGGGGCTCAGGATCATAAGGAATTCTATTTCGATTAACGGTAATCCTTACACTATGTAAAGCATTTTCAGCTTCTATGCCAGTTATCTTTAGTGAACGAAGATCAATCAATATAAGATGGGTATCAGTCCCCCCCGAAACAATCCTTATATTATGCTTATTTAAATAATCCGCCATTCTTTTAGCATTTTTAACAACCTGTATTTGATATTTTTTATATTCCTTTGTTTTTGCAATTCCAAAAGTAATCGCCTTTGCTAATACCTCATGTAAAAGTATACTACCCTGAACTCCTGGGAAAACAGCTCTATCTACTTTTTTTGCAAATTCTTCCTTACAAAGTATTATTCCTCCTTTTGCCCCTCTCATTGTCTTGTAAGTAGTGCCGGTTATAATATCTGCGTATGGAATCGGATTAGGATGTACTCCTGCAGCAACTAGCCCTGTAATATGAGCCATATCTACCACAAAGTATGCCCCTATTTTTTTTGCTATCTCTTTAAATTTACCCCAATCGATTTGCCGCGGGTAAGCACTTCCGCCTGCAATAATTAATTTTGGTTTATATTTCAGGGCTATCGTCTCAACTTCATCATAATCAATTAATTCAGTTTCTTTATTAACTTTGTAATGTATTCCATTGTAATACTTCCCTGTAATACTAATCTTGCTTCCATGAGAAAGATGTCCACCACATTGAAGATCCATCCCTAACATCGTGTCTCCAGGTTCTAATAACGCCATATAAGCGGCCATATTCGCATTTACTCCCGAATGTGGTTGTACATTTGCGTGCTCGGCACCGAATATTTCTTTTGCTCTCTCAATTGCTATTTTTTCTATCTCATCAATATATTCACAACCTGCATAATACCTTTTACCAGGATAACCTTCTACAATTTTATTTGTTAAAACGGAACCTTGCCCTTCCAATACTGATTCATATACAAAATTGGCTGAAGCAATTAATTCAATACTTGTAACCTGCCTTTCCATTTCTTTTTCCACCAAACTTGCAATTTCTGGATCTACGACTTTAAGTTTTTCCATTTTTATACCCCTCTTCTTAAATTAAATTTCTAAAATTCATAAATCTGTCCCAAAAACCATGTTTCGTAAATGCTATTATAATAAAGTACAAACTGATTACTCTTTTAAATTAATTAAGTTTGAAACCTAAGCTTATCCAATATCATCGTACAGACTTTCTTTAATTTGTTCCATAAAGTCCAGTATATGCCTCTTTAAAATTTGCTCGCATTTAACACTATCTCTTCTTTCAAGCGCCTTTATAAGTTCCTCAAAATTTCTTAGAGTATGCAAAAAAGATTTATCGCCTTTATCTTTAACAAAGAACCAAAGACGGTTAATTCGGTTTCTTAACCTTTCCAAAATTTTAACAAGAGTTCTATTTTTTGTAAAACAATTTAATAAATTATGAAATTAATCATCGTTAAAAATTTTTTCGGGAGCTATTGGAAATAAACAGAGCAGACACTATTGAGGTTATAGGAACGGTTAATATCAATCCGATACTTCCCGATAACCCTTGAATAATTTC
>NMQN01000155.1 GCA_003575245.1 Candidatus Atribacteria bacterium 1244-E10-H5-B2
AATTGGTAACTGAGGAGGCGGGAAAGATAGGGTTAAAATATGAAGATGGTAAGATAGAATTTGGATTTGATGAGGATAGGAATCTTGTAGTAGTAGATGTGTTGGGTACTTTAGACGAGTGTCGCTTTACTTTTGAAGGAATGCCGGTGAGCAAAGAGATTGCTCGAATATATTACCGAAAAACTTCCTGGTATCAGGATGTTTTGGAGGCAAAAAAGGAAGATGGATTGAACTGGAAAAAGAAAGTAAGTCTTAATCCTCCACCCTTACCCGAGGATTTGAAAGAACTCATTGCAATGGTTTATTGTGCTTTTACTAATGAAATTACCGGGAAAGTCTGGTTTTTAAAGATTCCGACAATGAAAGAGATATTAAAAGAAATTATTTCATTATAATTATTACAGTGAATAAATTATCGATAGTAAATTGCTAGCGATTTATAGAATAGTTTATAGAAATTGAAAAGTATAAACTGGAGTTGTAGCCATGGTAAATAGAAAGAAGAAAATTTATGGAATCCAATCTCACCCCGAAGTCACTCATACTCCTTTAGGAAAAAAGATATTTGAGAATTTTCTCTACAAGATATGCCAGTGCAAGTCTAGTCGGAATCTGGAGTCATCCATCGAACAATCTGTAAAGGAGATTAAAAAAAAAGTAGGCAAAAGTAAGGTAGTAGCCGGAGTAAGCGGAGGGATAGATTCTTTAGTAGCAGCAGTATTGACCCACAAGGCTATTGGCAATCAGCTACATTGTATTTTTATTAATAATGGCCTATTAAGAAAGGGAGAAGCAGAAGAAGTACAGAAGAGATTTAAAGATAATTTCAAAATAGATCTAATTTATATTGATGCCTCTGAGAGATTTTTAAAGAGATTAAAAGGCGTAAGCGATCCCGAGGCAAAGAGAAAGATTGTTGGAAAAGAATTTATCCGAGTATTTGAGGAGAAGGCTAAAGGCATAGGTAAGGTAGAATATTTATTACAGGGGACTCTCTATCCCGATGTGGTAGAAAGTATTTCTTTAAAAGGGCTTTCTCCTAAGATTAAGTCTCATCATAATGTAGGTGGATTACCTGAAGAAATGAAACTAAAAGTCCTAGAACCTTTAAAATATCTGTTTAAAGATGAAGTGAGAAAAGTAGCTAAAAAACTAAAATTTCCTGAAGGAGTAATCTGGAGACAACCCTTTCCTGGACCGGGATTATCTATAAGGGTAATTGGTCCGGTTGATAGAGATAAATTAGATATTCTAAGAGAAGCAGATGAGATAATTAAGCAGGAAATAAAAAGGAATAACTTATATAAAAAGGTCTGGCAGTCTTTCGGTATCTTGCTTCCAATAAAGACCGTAGGAGTAATGGGAGATATTCGAACCTATGATTTTGTTCTTGCTTTAAGGATTGTAAACAGTATTGATGGAATGACTGCTGATTGGGCTAGAATATCATATAAGGTATTGGGAGAGATATCTAATAGAATCATCAACGAAGTTAAAGGAATCAATAGAGTGGTCTATGATATAAGTTCAAAACCACCGGCAACGATCGAGTGGGAATGATGAATAATCAAGAAGAAAGAAATCTAAAAAAGATATTAGAAGAAAACGATCTTACTGATAGTGAATATAAAAAAATTATAGAAACCTTAAAAAGAAAGCCGAATGATGTTGAGTTAGGGCTTTATTCAGCAATGTGGTCAGAACACTGTAGCTATAAAAGTTCAAAACCGGTATTAAGTATTTTTCCTACTCAAGCAGAATGGGTTCTTTTTGGTCCGGGAGAAAATGCCGGAGCTATCGATATTGGAG
>NMQN01000121.1 GCA_003575245.1 Candidatus Atribacteria bacterium 1244-E10-H5-B2
TTAATGAAAAAGGACAAAATATTAAATGGCCACATCCAGTAATACAGGTACAAAACGGTAAATACGTTATTGTATATCCTGAATCTTCCCAGGAAGATGCTCCAATTTATCCAGTTGCAGAATGGAAGAAGAGATAAAATAGGTTATGGGGATTGTAATTTAGTTACAACCCCCATAATTTTGTTATTAATTTTTATAATTTGAGAAAAAATCTTATTTTGCAAAATAACAAAGTTACTACATCAAATCCTGTTATTGGCTATGATAATTCTGCAAAAATTGCTAAAAAAGCTCATCAAGAAGGGATTACCTTAAAAGAAGCGGCGATGAAATTGGATTTATTAACGGAAGGGGAATTTAATAAGGCTTTAGATCCCTCAAAAATGGTTTAAATTAAAACAAAATTAATAAGGATTTTGATTTTTTATTACCATTTTAATTAAATATAATAACTTAAACGAAAAAGGGATTATAAAAAATGACAGATATTAAAAAGGTAACTACCCCCTTAGATGACGAAGTAATTATTAATTTAAGAGCAGGTGACTCGGTAAGTATAACCGGCTATATCTATACTGGAAGGGATGCTGCCCATAAAAGACTTGTTGAACTGATTGAAAATGGTCAAGAACTTCCTATTAAACTAAAAGGGCAAATTATTTATTATGTTGGTCCAGCTCCTGCCAAACCAGGATACCCTTGTGGTTCAGCCGGTCCTACCACCTCTTATCGCATGGATCCTTATACCCCCGCTCTATTAGATAGAGGCCTAAAGGGGATGATTGGTAAAGGACTTCGCTCTCAAGAAGTAATCGAGAGTATGAAAAAGAATAAAGTTGTATACTTTGGCGCAGTAGGTGGGGCAGCTGCTTTAATTGCTCGGAGTATTAAAAAAGCTGAAGTGATAGCCTACGAAGATTTGGGAACCGAGGCAATTTACCAATTTTATGTTGAAGATTTTCCAGCAATCGTAGTTATAGATGCCTATGGTAATAATCTGTATGAAACCGAACCGCCAAAATATAGAAAATAACAAAATAAAGAAAAGGAGAGTGTGTATGAACATTAATGAAGAAGCCTTAAAATTACATAAAGATAACAAAGGAAAGATCGAGGTAATAAGTAAGACCGAAATAAAAGATATGCATGATCTAGCTGTAGTTTACACCCCAGGAGTAGCTGAACCCTGTAGAAAGATTCATCAGGATATCTCTCAGGTTTATAAATATACCACCAAGGGGAATATGGTAGCGATAGTAACTGATGGAACTGCGGTTTTAGGCCTGGGTGACATTGGTCCAGAAGCTGCTTTGCCAGTAATGGAAGGAAAGGCAGTTCTCTTTAAACATTTTGCCGGTATAGATGCCTTCCCTATCTGTCTTGCTACCAAAGACCCGGATAAGATTGTAGAAGCTGTAACCTTAATAGCTCCCACCTTCGGAGGTATTAATCTCGAGGATATCAGTGCCCCTCGTTGTTTCGAGATAGAGAATGGGTTAAAGAAGATATTAAATATCCCGGTGTTCCATGATGACCAACACGGGACTGCAGTAATCGTCTTATCTGGTTTAATTAATGCCTTAAAAATAGTAAGGAAGAAGATGGATGAAATTAAATTAGTAGTAAACGGTGCTGGGGCAGCTGCTATAGCGGTATCAAAGTTCCTTATGTCAGCAGGGGTAAAGAATACTATTCTCTGTGATTCCAAAGGAGTCATATATAAAGGCAGAAAAGAGAATATGAATCCGGTCAAAGAGGAGATGTCCAAAGTTACTAATCGGGAAATGATCAAAGGAACTTTGGCTA
>NMQN01000081.1 GCA_003575245.1 Candidatus Atribacteria bacterium 1244-E10-H5-B2
ATAACTTCCCCCGGATTGGGACCACCGGTACCAGAAGTATGAAATCCTCTGGCAACTCCTATACCTCTTTTAATATCTCCTGTTTTTTTAGAAGGGGGGGTTCTCCCTTTCCATCCGGCAAGTTTAGCCCCTTCGATTAACATCTCTTCTACTCCGCAGCTTCTGATAATTGACCTTACTGTCGGACCCTGACCCCAGAATTCATCTCCTTTTCCCACATAATTTTTAAGACGAAGTTCAACCGGGTCCATATCCAATTTTTCAGCTAAAATATCCATCAAGCTCTCCACCGCGAAATTTATCTGGGGATTGCCGTATCCCTGCATTGCACAGGAAGGTACCTTATTGGTATAAATCGCAGTTCCCTTGTATTTTAAATTTTTATATTTGTAAAGTGAAGCAAACCATCCGGCTATACAACCTAAGTAAGGATAAGCCTGAATGTTGTGACCGCCAATCTCCACCTGAACCTGGCAGTGGGCAGCCGTTAATGTTCCGTCTTTTTTAGCACCAATTTTCAAGATAGTCTTTAAGGGATATTTTGAATGATCGTAAATATCCTCTTCTCTTGTAGTTACCAGTTTCACCGGTCTTTTTGCCTTTAAGGCCAAGGCAACACAGATGGGAGTAATTGAATTCATCTGAATACTTGAACCGAAAGAACCTCCCAGAGTAATTCTTTTAACATTTACTTTACTAAGAGGAATGTTAAAAATGTACCCTAAGAGGATTCGTACATTATGAATTCCTTGAGATGTTGTCCAAACTGTAATTCCTCCGTCAGCTTCCGGAACACACACCGCAGATTTGGTTTCCAGTTGCATATGATAAATCCTCTGGGTACTAAATGTTCTCTCTACAATTACATCTGCCTCTTTAAAACCTTTTTCAATATCACCAACCCCAACATCTCGCTCGCAGGCTATATTTTTCTTTGTGTCTACTCTTTCTTCTCCCAGGTAAACATGATCATATATCTGGGGTGCATCTGCCTCCATGACCTCTTCAAGATTTATGAGTGGTTCCCATTTCTTGCCCCACTCTATCTTTATCTTCTTCAAGGCTGCAAAGGCTTTTTCTTCAGTTTCTGCAGCACAGGCAGCCACTGCTTCCCCTACGTGACGAACCTTGTCTTTAGGTAAAACCGTTCTGTCGCGATAGGTCTTATCGGGAATGCTAACTATTCGTTCATTGTATAAAGTATCCGGTACATCATCAGGACCGATACAAATAGCCCCCATTTTTTCTGCTTCTCTGTAATCTATTTTTTTAATCTCAGCATGAGGGTAAGGGCTACGCAGGACTACCGCACATAATTGGCCGGGTATATTTACATCAGAAGAATAAACTTCTTCGCCAGTTACTTTGCCAATATTTTTGATATCAAACCTTTTACCTATAAATTCAAACTGCTGCTTTTCCACAAAACCACCCTCTTTTTAATAATAAACAATGTTTTGCTTACTGACTTTATTTCTCATTTTACAAAATCATTCGAGCATCTATAACCTGTAATCCTTTTTCAAATACAAATATGGGGTTTAGGTCTATTTCGTTAATTTCAGGATTTTCCATAGTAAGTTTAGAAACTTTCATTAAAACTTCTTCTATGGCCTGGATATCTCGGGGAGGTTCACCTCTTATTCCTTTTAGAATTTCGTATCCCTTAATCTTGGTAATCATCTCCTTGGCATCTCTTTCTTCTAAAGGAATAATGCGGAAGGAAACATCTTTTAGCACCTCTACGTATATCCCTCCCATTCCAAACATTGCTACCGGACCAAAATGGGGGTCTTTTAT
>NMQN01000153.1 GCA_003575245.1 Candidatus Atribacteria bacterium 1244-E10-H5-B2
AATCAAGTGGATATAGATGGGGGGTACACTGGATGGACTCAAGAAGATTTAGTTAGAAAAATAAAAGAGCAATCTTATGGTATTGGATACAATGGTCCAATAATTGTTGCTGTTGACCACGGAGGCCCCTGGCTAAAAGATATACAAAACATAGAAAAATGGAATCTGGACAAGTCTATGAGTTGGATTAAAAAATCATTTGAAGTTGCACTGCTGGCTGGCTATGATTTACTGCATATAGATCCCACGGTAGATATTTTTTCTGATCAGATAAAAATAGAAACTGTAGTGGAAAGAACTATAGAATTGATCTCTCATGTAGAAAAGTTCCGCAAATCAAAAAAAATGAAATCAGTATCTTATGAGGTTGGAACCGAAGAAGTACATGGTGGGCGGGCAGATGTGACTGTTTTTAAAAAGTTTCTGGAATTATTAAAAGATGGTTTGCAAATGATGAGTCTGGATTATGTCTGGCCATCTTTTATAGTAGGTAAAGTAGGAACAGACCTGCATACTTCAACTTTTAATCCAGCGGTTGCCAAAAAGATAGTAGAAATTGCCAAAGATTATAATTCCTATATAAAAGGACATTATACTGATTTTGTTTCCAACCCGGAGGATTATCCAAAAAGTGGAATGGGGGCAGCAAATGTTGGTCCTGAATTTACCATACTTGAATATGATGGATTATCAGAATTATGTGCAATTGAAGATAAACTTTATACAGAAAATAAAGTAGCAGGCAAATCCAATTTTATTAAAATATTAGAAGAAGCAGTACTAAAATCTGGAAGATGGAAAAAATGGCTTCAGAATGATGAAAAGGATTTTAAATCACTGAACAAGAAAAGAAAAGAATGGATAGTAAAAGCGAGCTGTCGCTACGTATGGGCCTTACCAGAAGTTAGATGTGCCCAGAATAAACTATATAGAAATTTAGAACTAAATGGAATAGATGCTGAGAACTGGGTAATAATGAAGATAGAAGAGAGCATGGATAAGTATTTTAGAGCATTTAATTTGATTAATATAAATGAGAAATTAAATGTTTAATAATAAAAAGATGGGGTGGTTATGACAAAGAGTTGTTTAGTTATAGGTGACCTAATCATTTGATACTAACGATGATCCTGAAAATAAATGGGGAGAAGAAATCTATAAAATTTTAAGAAATATCGATATTTTTTTAGTAAATAAGAGAGAAGCGCTTAAGTTAACCAAAGAATCTAATATTAAAGACGCAATTAATAAACTAAGCAGAGTAATAAAGACAGCAGTTATTAAATTAGAAAGTAAAGGATATATAGCAAGAGATAGAGAAAATTACTACAGCGGAGATCAATTGAGTGTAAATTTCAAGGATAGCACCGGTGCAGGTGATAATTTTGATACAGGGTTTATTTATGGATATATAGATAATTTAAACATTGAGGAAAGTCTAAAGATTGCCAATATATGCGGTGCTAAGAGTGTAGAATATCTTGACGGAGTTGGAAACAAGGAAAAGTTCCTTGATTTGAAGGAACTAATTAGGAAAGTAGATTAGAAAAAAATTGAGATAAGAAATTTTTACAGGGTTTTATCTCTGCATATTAATAATATCTATATTAATTAAGAGGATAATTATAAATTGAGAAGATAAAGAGATATAAATTTAAATTAAAGAATCTAATTTTTATAAATTATTTTTAAGGAGTAAAAGGAGAGTAAATTGAAAAATCAAAGTTATACTTACAGAGAAATAATGACCCAGGTGGAAAGCTGGAGAAAAGTTTACAGTGATGTTGTTGGTGAG
>NMQN01000152.1 GCA_003575245.1 Candidatus Atribacteria bacterium 1244-E10-H5-B2
TTGGGCTATCCAAGAATTTATTGTTCCGGTCATTCTCTCGAATTTTTAAAAAAATATGGTCTTGAATTAGAAAATTTAGATACCTCTTCCGCCCCAGCCAAGCATACCAGAACCTTAACCGGACATTTAAACACTTTTTTGGCTTCTATGCAAGCCTACTACGCGGGTGCTTTAGGTATTGGCTATTTAAATATCATGTATGCCCCCTTTTTGGTAAATCTGCCTTTTAAAGAAATAAAGCAAGAAGCCCAATATTTAATATTTAGCGGTTCGCAAAATGCCTTTTCACGAGGAGGACAGAGTCTTTTTCTGGATTTCAATGTTCATCTTGGTATCCCCCACTACCTTAGAAATATACCGGCAATTGGACCTGGAGGTAAATATAGCGGAAAAAATTACGGAGAATACGAAAAAGAATCACAATTATTTTTAAAGGCTTTGATGGAGGTTTGGAGAGAAGGAGATTGCCAGGGAAAAGTTTTTGCTTTCCCTAAAATGGATCTGCACATTGATAGCAAATCTTTCGAGAACCCTGAACAGAAAGAATTATTAAAATACGCTTGTGAAATAGCTTCCGAGAACGGCTCACCTTATTTTATTTTTGACAGGGATGATATAAGCTTGGCTGCCTGCTGCCGATTAAAAACAGAGATAACCGATCAGGAAATGATACTACATCCGGAAAAGTTAAGATTTGCCGGGATACAGAATGTTACCATCAATCTGCCTCAATGTGCCTATAGGGCTTTTCCCAATAATAAGATTTCCGGATCCTTCCTAGATACTAAAAATGCAGATAGCATGGAATTATTTTTAGAGAAAATTGATCAGGCTTTTCACTTAGCGGTTAAAGCACATTTACAGAAGAAGAAATTTTTAAGGATGATGATGGAAAATTCGGACGGACCTTTATGGCAGATTGGTAAAACAGCCCAGGATGGCAGACCTTACGTAAATTTAGATGAAGGAACCTACTTAATAGGGTTAATCGGATTGAATGAAGCAGTCCAGCATATTACCGGCAAACAACTGCATGAAAACGAAGATATTTTTAAGTTAGGGTTAAAAATTGTATCTTTTATGAGTTTAAAATGCAGAGAGTATAGCAAGAAGTTTAATTTAAAATTGTCCTTAGAGGAATCTCCCGCTGAAAGCGCGGCGGGAAGGTTAGCTAAAATTGATTTACAGGAATTCCCAGATAGTAAAAAAGTTATAAAAGGAAATTCCATTGGAGACGAAAGTTATTATACTAATAGTATCCATTTTGCTGCTGCAGCACCGGTAGATTTGATCACTCGAATTATTAAACAGAGTAAATTCCATCCTTTAATAAAGAGCGGGGCTATAATTCATGCCTTTGTAGGAGAAAGTCGACCTTCACCAGAGAGTATCTATAATTTAGTTAAAAAAGTTTGGGAAAATACCCAGTGTTCTCAACTTACTATTTCGCCCGAATTTACCATATGTAATACCTGCAGCGAAGTTAGCAGAGGATTGCAGGAGAATTGCATTGGTTGTGGAAGTGAAGATGTATATGGAGTAACCAGGATAGTGGGATATTATAGCAAAATAACCAACTGGAATAAAAATAAGATTGGTGAACTAAAAGACCGACATTCTGGAAATTATAAATTAGTGGTTAGCGAATAGCAAAACTAGCGTGGAGCGTTTAGCGTATAGCGTATAGAAAAATTAGTATATAGTATGTAGTATATAGTATGTAGCGAGGAAGAAGAGGGAAGTCAGAAGCCAGTATCCAGAAGCCAGAATAGGATAGTATGTAGTATGTAGT